>JAZOBC010000001.1:0-32081 GCA_045595795.1 Clostridia bacterium
TTCGTTTTGTTTGTCCTTTTTTCAACATAAACACCTCCTCAATTATTTTAACACAAAAAGAAAAAAGTAGATACATGGTGGTTTTCCATGTGTCTACTTTTATTTTACTACTTCAACTATCGCGTGGTTTTCGTTATACAAAAAAAGAGTTGTGACTTTCGTCACAACTCTTTTTTATGGTACTCAGATTTCCATTTCCTCAAATGCCCGAAGTACGCCATCGCAAATAGCTTGCGCCAACTTTTGCCGATATTCTTCCGTCATCAAAAGTTCGCATTCTTCTTCGTTAGAAATAAACCCTATTTCCACTAGCGTCGCCGGCATTTGTGTTGAATTGATGACTGCCAGTGTTTTACCGTCCTTCACGCCACGCTCATGGGCACCGGTTTGGTCAATCAGTTCTTCTAAAATAATTTCCGAGAATCGCTTGCTGGTCATATCATTTGACACACTACCGGCGTTTAAATAACCATACGTTTCGATACCATGCGCCGTATCAACAATGGCAGAATTGGTATGAATGCTGACAAATAACGTGGTTTCTGCATCATTGGCAATGCCACCGACTCGCAAATAATCAACATATACATCCTCTGTGCGAATCATATGCACATCCACGCCTTCAGCTTCCAAAAGCTCCTGCGCGCGCAATGCAACATCTAAATTAAAGTCTTTTTCAAGCGCCTTAATGGTGCCGTCTTCAAAATAACCCACTGCACCGCTATCTTGACCACCATGGCCGGCATCTAACATCACCGAGCGTGGAAGTGCCTTGTGAACGGACTTCAGTCTCACTTCACCTTTTTCTTCATAAACCTCACATGCTTCTGTCTTAAGGGCTAAAGTAATGAAGCCAACGCCTTCCTCATCTCCTGGCGTATAAAACATTTTTCTACAAAAAAAGCCAGTCACAGCAGTTTCTGCCTCCTCTTTAGGCAAGTCGCCCGAAACAGGGATGGTCACTAAATTTCCGTCTCTTTCCAGCTCTCCAATGCTCAGTTCACCGAATTTTATATAATCTCGGCTTCCTTCATAGCCATATGTAATCTGTGAGAAGATGCTGTCTTCTTCGTCCTTGGCCTCATCCCTTATGTTATTCTGCGATTCATCCTTCGGTTCGTCCTTGACAGGATCCTTTTCGCTATCCTTGATTTCATCTTCCATATCCGGCTCAAGAGTGGGATCCACCGTGATGGTAACGGTGATAATACCATTTCTCTGTTTCGCACGGTAGCCCAGATTCTCGGTTAAATCCACAACCACTCTTGCACTTTTTTCCTGCTGACCAAAGCGAATCTTTGTCAGATTGCCGGTGCCGACGTCAATGACAGACGGAATCTTTTTATATTGACCATCGCAAACATCTATCACCAATCGTGTAGGCTCCGTTAAAAGAAAAATATCATATTCAGGGTCATCACAATCCGTCGTGATTACAATTTCACTTTTTGTATCACTAACTTCCTTGTAACTGACACTTTTAACCGTCACAACCTTAGTAGCAACATGATCAATTAAAACCGTATCAGTCGTGTTATCAAAATCAACATTCATACCCAAATTTTCACCGACAAACCGTGCCGGAATCATGGTATGACCGTTAATCAGTTTTGCCGGAATGGGCATCGTAACCTTTCTGTCATTGATAAATGCCTCCGTTTTGTCAATGGTCAAAACCAATTCTGTCTTGTCCATTGTCACGGTAACCTCCTGCGTGTCACCATTCCAATCCACCTTGGCACCTAATCCATCCTGGAACACAGCACGAGCAGGCACAACTGAAAAATCAGAAAACACAACCGGCGGCATTTCAGGATTCAATACCTCTCCGTTTACCTTCAGATTAAACACATTTCCTTCATAATCATGCCATGCACCATCATAATAATATTGCACATCAGCAGCGGCGCAAGGTACCACCTGCAAAATCAGCAACAGAAGAACTGCCACTACCGTTAACCTTATTCTTTTCAAGCTTGCCCCTCCGTTCGTTTCAAAAATTGCATATAGCCTTCTAAAATCAGCGTTGCAGATACAGTATCTACAAGTGCCTTTCGTTTTTTTCCTCTCACATCCAGCTCACTTAAATATCCATGAGCTGCAACTGTTGTCAAGCGTTCATCCCAGAACGCAATGGGAAGATTCGTCAGTTCTTGAAGCTCTGCCGCAAACGCTCTTGCTTTTTCGGCACTGGCTCCTTCTGTGTTGTCCATATTCTTCGGCAAACCCACCACAATGCGGTCAACACCGCTGTTTTTTGCCAATTCCGCAATTTCGCGGCAAGCTTCGCCGTTTTGCTTCACAGTGCCCCAGCCCTGTGCCATAATACACAAAGGATCAGACATTGCAACACCAATTCTGGCATCGCCATAGTCAATTCCCATCAGCTTCACTTTGATTACCCCTCCCCTACTTTTTCAATCATTTATGCATACAAATCCGGAGACTTTTTAATCAATTCACCGGCAATCACTGCATTTTGTCGCGCTTTCTCACGCAAATCCGCATGGCGGTTTTTTAGATTTTCTTTTACTACATCATACTGTTCAAAAATTTCGCAAACAGCCTTTTCCACCAGCTTCGGTTCAAAATTTTCGACACGCGTTGCCGCTGATGTACCAATGTAGTCCATAAAAGCATCAACCTTCGTATCATAAGAAAGCCCCACCGTCGGAACAAAGGCATTCGCAGCATAAATCAGGGAATGCAAGCGTTCCGTCAGCATGAACTGCATCCGGCTGATAAGTACAATGGTATTCTCTGCTGTTTGCGGCTCCTGCACCATATAATACGGTACCGAAAGTTTCTGCGCCACTGCTTGTGAAATTTCATAATCTACCGGATATTGCATAGGAATAAACACCGGCTTCATATGGTATTGCACTGACAGTTTGTCAATCAGCGCAGCCAACTGTTCATAAAATGTGCTATCGCATTTTTTCCACGGGCGAATGGATATGCCAAACAGCTTCTCACCAGGCACTGCGCCTAACGCTTGTAATAGACTGTCGGCCACTGCCTGTTCTGCCGGACGAATCGTCAACGCCGGATCTGCCGTCACGGAAACAACATCCCCCGTAGTGCCTAACTTTTGCAGTTCTGCAAGAGATGCCGGTTCACGCAAGGTGATCGCCGAAAGTTTTTTCAAAATGCGACTCACCCGCTTTTGATTATTCTTTTTTTGAATCGGGCCTATGCCGTTTGCATACAGCATCACCGGCGTTTTAAGACGCAACGCCGTTTGAATCAATAGCAAATAATAACGCAACGAGCGGCTGGATGTGACGTCCTGAAGTAAGCTTCCACCACCACTAATGAACAATCGCGAATTGCAAATAGCCTTGCGAATGGCAAAATACCGATACCGATTCACCGCTTGCACCTGATGGTTTTTTTCCGTTTCTGCCGGATTTTTCGATAATACACAAATATTTGCCCCGGGCAACTCTTCTTTTAAATGAGATAGCATAGCAGAAAGAAGTGCCTCGTCACCGGAATTTCCATAGCCGTAATAGCCGGAAATGACTGCATCCCACGTTTTTTTCTTGAGCGCGGTGCAATACATGGCAATGTTATCCTCTGCCATCTTCGAAACGGAATATCGCTCGCAAATCACCTGACGACAATACGTGCCCCATGCTTCATGTTGCGCCGCATCAGCCGATAAGATTGTCTCCACATCCCGGAATAAAAGCTCCGGTTCTGACATGGTAAGTCCTCTGCAACAGAAGTTTGTATCAACTGCTGTTGATAGCTTTTCCGGTTCAAAAATACCTAAATAACCTTCATTACCTGCTACGATGACCGGTTTCGCACATGACATTGCCTCTAAGGCTGATCGTGAAACACCAATAAACAAATCTGACATAGCAGCAAATAAATCAATATCCGTTCTACCTCCGGTAAGCGTAATCAGCTTTCGTCCCGCTTGTTCATTGACTTTGTCGGACAGCTCCTTCAGCTTATCAAACACATTGCCACTACCCACAATCACAATTTCAACACCCGGGCAAATCGCTTCAATACGATGTGCAATTTGGGCAAGGTGAAAAGCAACCAGGGCGCGGTCTTCATCCATACGGCTGATATATACAATCTTTTTGCTGTCAGGCTGCAGAGAAAATTCTTTGAGAATTGGTGAAAAGTCAGCGCTCGGCGAAAAGCGTTCAGTATCAATACCATTGATGGTAACGGAAATATCCTTAGGGTCGGTACCGTAATTATCCATCAAATAAGTTTTAATATCCTCGCTGACTGCCATCACCTTTTCGCCCCAGTTAGACAGATATTTAAGGCCTCTGTCCGTACGGAACACCCAGTGAGCCGTTGTCACAAATGTAAATTTCATAAACGGATGCAACAAGCCACACAAAAAGGCTGGAATTCTGCCATGGGCATGTACAATATCAATCTGCTCTTTGCGAATAATCGTTTTCAGCATAGAGAGCGAACGAAGCATTTTCCCCGGAGTTTTTGTATACATCGGCACCTTATAATGACGTATACCTGCCTTCTCCAAATGCTTCTCATATACACCACCGCCGGAGGCAACAACAACTTCAAAGCCCTTTCTGGCAAGCTCCAGGCTGAGCTCTAACACATGTGTTTCCGCACCGCCGATTTCCAATCGCATGAGCGTCATGAGTATTTTCTTTTTTCTGATGTCAGCCATGGTCACACCTCTTCCGGTTAGATTCTCTCTTTTATTGTATGCTGCCAAAAGCTTTCCATACAAGTGATATGTAGCATCAATTATACCATAATATCATTATAATTCATCAAACGACCTTTTTCAATGTTTTGCACCTTTTTGTAACATAATCTTAAACATGATGTCAAAAAAACAGCTGTGCAGATTATCTACACAGCTGCCATAAATTCTGTTTTTATAATATATTAACCAATCACACGAACACGCATCACGCCGGAGACAGAAGCAAGCTTCTCTTTCAGCGCATCGGAAACAGCAGCATCCACATCCATCATGGTATAAGCCGCATCCTTTTTGCTCTTGTTCAGCATGGAAAGAACGCCCAGTCCACTTTCTTCAACAATGGAAGAAATCTGACTTAAAACAGTCGGAACATTCTGATGCAGAACCGTAATTCTGGCTGCACCCACTCTGTCAGATGCACAGTTCGGGAAGTTAACGGAATTGGTGATATTACCATTTTCTAAATAATCAGCCAGTTCTTTAGCTGCCATAACCGCACAGTTATCTTCAGATTCCGGTGTAGAAGCACCCAAGTGAGGAATGGCAATGACGTTGTCCATGGTAATCACGGCTTCATCGGGGAAGTCAGTTACATAGCGTGCTACTTTACCTTCGCTGATGGCTTTTGCTAAATCCTCGGCATTGACCAAACCGCCACGGGAGAAGTTCATAATTCTCACGCCGTCTTTCATGATGCCAAGCGTTTCAGCAGAAATCAGGCCCTTAGTTGAATCATTTAAGGGCACATGCAGTGTAATATAGTCACAGTTTGCAAAAATTTCATTCATGTCCTTTGCCTTGCAAACGCCTGAAGATAAATGCCAAGCAGAGTCAACAGACAGATAGGGGTCATAACCCATAACGTCCATACCCAGGCTCAGTGCGGCATTAGCAACCATAACACCAATGGCACCCAAGCCGATAACACCCAGCTTTTTGCCCATAATTTCAGGACCAACAAACTGTCCCTTTCCTTTTTCAACCAATTTCGGCACCTCAGCACCCTGACCAACCAGAGTCTTTGCCCACTGGATACCGTCGTTAATCTTACGACTTGATAAAAGCAAAGCTGCCAAAACCAATTCTTTTACAGCATTGGCATTTGCACCCGGTGTATTAAATACAACAATACCCTTTTCTGTGCAAGCATCAATGGGAATGTTGTTTACGCCTGCACCGGCTCTTGCTACACCCAATAAACGATCACCCAGTTCCATATCGTGCATGGAAAAGCTGCGCAGAATGATGCCATCGGGGTTTGCACAATTGTCGCTGATGCTGTATTTCGCGGAATCAAATTTTTCAAGACCCTGCGGTGCAATTTTATTTAAGGTTAATACGTCAAACATGGTTTTTCCTCGTTTCTTAGTTATTCTTTTCAAATTCCTTCATAAACGCAACCAGTTTTTCCACGCCTTCAATCGGCATAGCGTTATAAATGCTGGCACGCATACCGCCAACAGATCTGTGACCCTTCAGGTTCACAAAGCCGGCAGCCTTAGCTTCTTTAATGAACTTAGCATTCAGTTCATCAGAATCGGTCACAAAGGGAACGTTCATCAAGGAACGGTCTTTGGGGACAACCGTACCGCGGAACATGGAAGAAGAATCCAGATAATCATATAAGATCTTTGCTTTCTTCAGGTTGAGCTCATACATAGCTTCAACGCCACCAATGCTCTTGAGCCATTCAAGCACGAGCATACAGATATAAATACCGTATGTAGGCGGTGTGTTATACATAGAACCGTTATCAGCATGAATCTGATAATTAAACATAGTCGGTGTTTCCGGACGAGCATGACCCAAAAGATCCTCACGAATGATTACAACAGTTACACCGGCAGGACCCATGTTCTTCTGTGCGCCGGCATAGAGCATGCCAAACTTGGAAACATCCATCGGCTGAGACAGAATGTTAGAAGAAATATCAGCAATCAAAGGCACATTACCTGTATCGGGCAGTGTGGTATAACGAGTACCGTAAATGGTGTTGTTATGTGTAATGTGGAAATAGTCTGCATCCTTTGTAAAGGTGGCAGGATCTAAATCAGGAATATAAGAAAAGGTTTTGTCTGCTGAGCTGGCAACACGGTTAACGGAGCCGGTTTTCTCAGCTTCCTCAGCAGCTTTCTTTGCCCACTGACCGGTGATAACATAATCAGCCTTACCTGTCTTCATCAGGTTCATCGGAATCATAGCAAACTGACTGGAAGCACCACCCTGCAAAAACATAACTTTGTAATTATCAGGAATATGCATCAATTCACGCAATAAGGACTCAGCTTTGCCAATGATGGCTTCATATTCCGGTGTACGATGGCTCATTTCCATAACGGACATGCCACAGGATTCATAATCCATCATTTGCTCTGCTGCTTTTTTCAGCACTTCTTCCGGTAATACGGAGGGACCGGCTGAAAAGTTATACACTCTACTCATTGATAAAACCTCCGGTTTATTAAAATGTTAACTCTACTATATAGAGAGCCTTAAAAATTATATCACATTTTCGTTCTACTGTCAAATAATTTTTCCCCGTTTTTTCCATTTACGCCTGCTAAAATAAAGGAAATATACCGATTCACTATATCACCGCAAAAAGTTACCATAAAATTTGAAAATACGCTTCCCTTTTCCGTTTTTTTATGATATAATACTTAAAAAGGCTTTGCTGCATGTCTCATGCTGCATGCCTCGATGAAGATTGAACATACTTAAGGAGGTGTGTCAAATGGCTTATAAAATTACAGACGAATGCATCAGCTGTGGTGCTTGTGAGGCTGAATGCCCCGTTTCCTGCATCAGCGCAGGCGATGATATTTACGTAATTGACGCTGACAGCTGCATCGATTGCGGCAACTGCGCAAACGTATGTCCCGTAGGTGCGCCTCAGGGTGAATAATACCAACGACGCATTTTATTAAGAAAACGCCGGACCTTTGGTCGCGGCGTTTTCTTTTTGCCAGATATTGTAGCTTGCGATCACACACCTTCCCTTGTATAATAAAGATATAGCATATTTTTAAGGAGTGTCTATCATGCAGCAGAACAAACATGTAACATCTTCCTCCATGCACTGGGCATGCCGCCTGACAATCAAATATGGCACCCTAATGGCTCTGGCCCTGCTGCTGGCAGGATTTTTCTTTCCTTTTGGCTCTTTTTACGCCCTTTCTTTCTGCAAAACAGCAGTCTATTCCTTTGCCGTTTCGGTCATTGGCGGTCTGATGCTTGATGTCATTGCCGCCCGTACCGGAAAACGCGAATCCAAATAATTTTTATGCCTGAATCAGCCTTGCTGCAAGCACGGTCATATCATCTTTAGGAACGCCGCCAGAAGCAGTTATCGCTGCTTGCAGAATTTCATCTGCCAGTCGCTGCGCCGAGTCGCCGCTAAAGTCTTCAACCAACCGTAAAAGTCTGTCGCTGTCACCTTGGTCTAAAGCATCGGTAACACCATCTGTCACCATGACCACATAGTCCCCCTCGCGGGCAAACTTTAAATCGCAATCAGCTTCAATATTACACAAAATTCCTGCCGGCAATGACGTACAGCCAATTTTCTCTACTGCATCCTGCCGTTTCACATAAGAACTGGCAGCCCCAATTTTAATAAACTCAAAGGCACCGCTATAAAGATTCACTAAGCAAAGGTCCGCCGTTGCAAAGCTCTCTTGCTCACTCGTTACCAACAACATGCTGTTAATGAGTCGGAGAGCTGTTTCTTTGTCAAATCCGGCAGACAAAAGCCTTCTGATTAAATGAATGGTCAAACTACTTTGTGCCTCTGCCCTGCCACCGTGACCCATGCCGTCGGACAAAGCTAAAATATAGCGTCCGTCAGCAGATACCGTCATCATGTGATAATCTCCGCTTTGCAGACTGTTACCACCTGCCACACGTGCAAATCCTGACTCCATGGTATAACGAGCTTGTTCCAAAAAACGTAGCCGGCAAACATCTTCACCACAATGGGTCGGCAACCGTAGCATCGGCACACCCACAGCATGTCCAATCACAGCAGCCACATCTTTTGAACAAAGACGCTCACCGCCACAACTTTTCATAGTGAGCGTGACCTCTATCGCATCGGTAATATTCACGCGGACATGCGAGGCTTCAATACCGTGACGATCCAAAGCCGCCGCAATCTTCCTCTCCAGTCGCATACCATTGGTCGGATCAAAGGCAAGCTCCCGCTTTAAATGCTTCAAAACCGACGAAACATTACCAAATTGCTCTGCCACAAGATTTCGGCTTTCTACTACCCTGCCCGCCCATAGCATATTCACTTTCTGTACATCATAATTTCGATTTAAAATTTCTAAAAATGCATCTATATGAATGCATGCATTTTTAAAGCTTGCCGGCACATCCTCTAATGCAGCTTGCCCACGCATTTCCATTTTTCTGTATAACAGCATAAGTGCCGATTTTGTTTCATTATATTCCTTATGCCAGCAATAATTCATTAAAGTGCAACCACGACAAATCTGTTCTGCCGTTTTGTCAAACAGATAGGCAGAATCACACATTGTCTCAGGATTGTGATTTGAAACTGCTTCGTGAAACACCTCAGAAAGTTCTTCGAATGACTGCGAAACCGCCAATAGCTTGTCCTCCATCATTTCCCGAATCCGCAAAACTGAATCTTCCTGATAGGCAGGAGATTTCATAACCTCCCCAAACAAGGATAAAAATCGATCCGGCAATAAAAACAAGACGGCCCCGGCAGCCAATATGTAATAAAATGCAATAACGCGGTTAACAGAGCCGCTTAAATATAACGCCGCCACACTGTTTGTCACTAAAAAGCCTACCAAAACGCCCCAGCGCCCCCACCGTCTCAAAAGTCCTGAGCATAATCCACAAAGGCTGTAAACCGCTATAACCTGCGAAGGCAAAACATCCCCAACGCTGTTGACAAAGCCCAAGGTGATACCTGCAGCACAAGAAAGGGTAAAGCCCCCCGTCAGTCCGGCAATAAAAATGATAATCAGACTGATGATGTGTGCTAATCCATGAAAATAAGGCACTAATTCAAGACTCATCACAACACCGGCACAAAGTAAGACAAGACTCAGGCTTTCCACCGGTTCAAACACAGTTCTTTTGTCTATACTCCGCACAACCTCTGTCGCCTTGACAAGAGAAAAATATGAAAAAAATACCAAGATTGCCTCTAAAATCAAAAGCAAGCAGTCATACAGTAAAAATCCATCGAAAATAACAAACACCATGCCTGTGACCAGCACCGATCCGCTTGCCACAACGGCATATAGCCATCTGTGTGATGAAAGTTCCTTCTCCATGAGCACCAAAAAAACACTCACAATGATCATCGCACCCATATATTTCATCGAAGCAAGTTTCATACCTGCCGCTACAATCCCCAGAAATCCTACCACCAGACACGACACACGCTTATGCCTGGGAAATACTGCAGAAAAATATGCAACACCGAGAGGAGACACAGCACCCAAAAGATAGATTTTGCTTAACAGAAACAAAAGACCATATTCTAAAAGCTCATAAAATCCAAACTCTTGCACCCTTTTTCTTTTTTTCTCGACGGGAATCCCCATCTTCTCATAGGATTGTATTTCTTGATTTGTCATCTGTAATCCTCCCTGGAATATTTTGGTATTTCCATTATATACCAATTTAGGCGCATAATTTGTCAAATTCTGTCCGGCATTTCAGAAAACTTCTCCCCTTTTTTCGACAGAAAACATTCCGCACTTCCCCCTGTAAATAAAACATGAAAAATTTTCTTTCTCTGTTTTCTTTTTTAAAAAAATGTGATATAATTACATTGGGATATTGTGTAGGTTAGCCAGACCATCACAATCCACCCTATTTTTCAAACATTTTAAAATGCAGGAGGCAATTCCTTTGAAAGAAAAAATATATACCATTCCCTTAACCGATGCATTTGCCAACGCCGGCGAGTGCCCGTTTTGTACTTTGGAAAAGCAGTTGGAAGCAGAGCAAGTGTCTTATGCTTTAGGTGCTTCTATGATGGAGCCCGATGCACGAATGATTTCCAATGAAAAGGGCTATTGTCGCAGACATTATGAGCAAATGAGCCACGAAGGCAAGGCGCTAAGTCTCGCCTTGGTTCTGGATACGCATTTAAACGAGCTGATTAGAAAGCTGGAAAAAGCGGCGGAAGCGCCCAAACAAAAAGGTGGTTTATTTAAAAAATCCGATGAACAAGACCCCTTAGAACAAGCGTTGAAAAACGATCAAAATTCCTGCCTGATCTGTGACAAACTTCATGATACCTTGGAGAAATTTGCTGAAGTTTTTTGGTATTTATATAAGAATGAGCCAGAATTTAAGCAAAAAGCAGAAAACTGCCAAGGCTTTTGTCTACCCCACTTTGCGTTGCTTCTATCCTGCGCTGATCATGAACTTTCCGGAAAGACTCTACAAGAATCAAAAAATGCAATTATTGAACTGGAATTAACTCATTTAAAACGAATCAACGATGAGGTGAATTGGTTCACCAAGAAATTTGACTATCGCTACCAGAATGAACCGTGGAAAAATTCTAAAGATGCACCGCAACGTGTTATGGAAAAACTGTCTAAATTTTTGTAAAATTGCGAGGTGGAAAGGCGTGAAAACTGTTTTGGGACTCACCGGTGGCAGCGGTTGCGGTAAAAGTCTTGCCGCGAGTTATCTGAAAAACCACGGTGCCTACATCATCGATGCTGACCGAATTGCTCGACAAGTCTTAGAAGTCGGTACGCCCGCGCTAAAAGAAGTCGCCGCCACGTTTTCAGATGTATTACTTCCCGATGGAACCTTAAACCGTAAAAAACTTGGCAGCATTGTGTTTGCCGATCCGTCAAAGCTTGCAAAGCTCAATGCTATTACACATACATATATCATAAAGGAAATTGAGCTTTTGCTATCCAATCGCACTGAATCGTTCATCGTCATTGACGCACCTTTACTTTTTGAGTGCGGTTTAGAGCGCCTATGCACAGCATGTGCCTGCGTTTTAGCAGATGAGACAGTTCGCATCAACCGCTTAATGAGTCGGGATGGACTCACGGAACAGGAGGCAAAAAACCGTATTTGCTCTCAGCATGATGATCACTACTTTCGCTCACGCTGCCACTTTGTGATTGAAAATAACCATGACCAAAATGCCTTAGAACAAGAACTCGACAATCTGATGAAGGAGCTTTTATCTTGAAAGTAAAATCATTTAAAATAAAATGGGTACGTCTTGTAGCCGTTATCTTAATCGTCATCCTATTACTGAATACAGCTAACATTGCGCGTCTGTTTTATCCTGTTCGATACATGAATCATATTAAGCAATACGCTTCTGAATATAACGTTGACCCATATTTAGTGATGAGCATCATCAAGACAGAAAGTAATTTTGATGAAACCGCTGTTTCCAAAAAAAATGCTTCCGGGCTCATGCAAATCATTGAACCTACGGCACTCTGGCTTGCTGAGCGTATGGGACTATCTGACTTCACCTATGACCGCATCACTGAGCCTGAGTTAAACATCCAAATGGGGTGCTATTATATTTCCTATCTGCTGACCTTATATGATGGCAATGAAAAAAATGCACTTGCCGCTTATAACGCCGGGGACGGAACGGTTGACCGTTGGTTGGCAAACAGCGACTACTCAAAAGATGGCATTACCCTATCCAATGTCCCCTATCCCGAAACCCGCAAATATATTACAAAGGTCATGAATCACCGTCGCATCTATCGCTTGCTCTACCGTTTGCGCAGTGCCACGGCTCTTTCTGCATCGCTACCGGAGGGAGGCTCTGTATGAAAGCCTTTAAAGTCATAGCAGGCATTTTGGTTCTGTCACTCATCATCGGTGGCGGATTGTTTACACCCCGACCTTACACGGTAACAGAATTTGCAATGGATACAATCATCACCATCACAACCTATGGTACAAACCGTAAAGAAGCAACCGAACAAGTGCTGCAGAGAATCCGCGAACTGGATGAAAAACTCGACCCCAGAGATTCACAAAGCCAACTTGCACGCATTAACGCAGCTGAAAAAGATGTGCCCATTCCCATTGATGATGATGTTTTATATATATTAACACAAGCACAGCAGTTTTCTCGGCGCAGCGAGGGCGTCTTCGACATAACCCTTTTGCCCGTATCAAAGCTTTGGGGATTCGGCACGAGCCATGCAAATGTTCCCGACACAGATGCCATCAGCGACGCATTGTCTCACGTTGGCACCAACCTCGTGCAAATTGATGAGGCAAGCAAAACCATCACCAAGTCAGATAGTCTGACAAAACTTGACTTAGGCGCTGCCGCAAAAGGCTTTGCTGCCGATGAAGCCATACGCATTTTAAAAGAAAACGGCATCAAAAGTGCCTATCTGGATTTAGGCGGCAACATTGCCGTGTTAGGCAAAAAACCCTTAGGATTGTGGGAAGCCTTAAAAAACAGAAGCTTTTCAAAACCCTTTACCATCGGTATACAAAAACCTGGTGCCCCTCGTGGCGACGTGATTGAAACCCTGTCGCTTTCTGATTGCTTCATTGTCACCTCCGGTGACTATGAGCGATGCTTTGAAGATAATGGCACACTGTATCACCACATTTTAAACCCAGAAACCGGTTTTCCGGCACAAAGCGGAAGCAAAAGCGTCACCGTGGTGGCGCAAAACGGTCTTATGGCGGACATGCTTTCCACCACCTTGTTTATCACCGGCAAAAAAGCAGCTACTGACTACGCTGACTTTTATGATGCCTTAATTTTCGTTGACGAGCACTTGCAAACCACCCATATTCCCTAAGAAAAGGAAGGAAGCATATGGAAAAGAAAAAGTTTTTAGTAATTGATGCCAACAGCATTATTAACCGTGCATTTTACGGCATCCGTCTGCTCACCACAAAGGATGGCACCTACACAAACGCTGTCTATGGCTTTTTGAATATTTTTTATAAATTTAAAGAAGAAATCAAGCCTGATTATATTGCGGCAGCCTTTGACCTGAAGGCTCCCACGTTCCGTCACAAAATGTTTGACGGCTACAAGGCCACCCGGCATCCTATGCCGGCAGAGCTTGTACCCCAGATACCCCTGCTGAAAGATGTGCTGACGGCGCTTAGCATTCCCGTTTTAGAAAAAGAGGGCTTTGAAGCAGATGACATCATCGGAACCGTTGCTACAAAGTGCAGCGACAATGACATCGCCTGCATGATTCTCACCGGCAATAAGGACGACCTACAGCTTGCTACCGAATATAACAAAATTTATTTAGTTACCACACGAATGGGCAACACAGATACAGAAATTTTTGATAGCAGTCATGTTTTTGAAAAATATGGCGTCACCCCCCAGGAATTTATTGACGTAAAAGCCATTATGGGCGACACATCTGATAACATTCCCGGCGTGAAGGGCATTGGAGAAAAAGGTGCTCTCTCACTGATTTCCACCTTCCACAGCTTAGAGGCCGTTTATGAAAATTTAGAGTCCGATGCCATTACAAAATCCATGCGCACGAAACTCACCGAGCATCGCGACGAAGCCTTTTTGTCAAAAAACCTTGCAACCATCGACTGTCAGGTGCCTATTACCCTTGATTTTGATGCTGCCAAAGATTCTGAGGGAGATATTCCGGCACTCCGCTCGCTGTATACCCGCTTGGAGTTTAAAAGCTTTTTAAAACGCCTGCCGGCAGATACCATAGCTGAGACAGATACCACTTGTGATACAAAACCCTGCCACGCAGTCACGCTCACGGACGCGCCACCGCTTGCAGACGTTTTAAAGAAGGACACCATCTATTATCAGATTGACGCGGCAAGCAAAACAGTCTACGCTACAACAGATGGTGAAGCTGTGATTGCAGCACCACTTTCCGGTAACTTTTTGCCGATTTGGAAAGACTTTTTTGAATCAGAAACAAAGAAAAAAATCACCCATAATGCCAAAGAACAGTTTGTTCTGTTAGAAAAGCTGGGAATCGCCCTGGAAGGTCCGCTGTTCGATACAGCTATTGCTGCTTATCTTGTGGATGCGGCACGTCGGGATTATCAGCTTTCTGAGCTGTGCTTCGACATGCTGGGCATGAATCTCTCCGGCGCAGAAGCCGGTCAGCAGCTCTCCTTTGACGAAACCCCCGAAGAGCAACATACTATTCTTTTTGAAGAAACTGCTGCACTGCTGCCCCTGCATGACTATTTATTACACCGCTTAAAGGAAGAAGGCAGCCTGTCATTATTCGAAACAGTTGAAATGCCTTTGGTTGAGGTTCTTGCCTCCATGCAAAGCTGCGGTATTACAGTTGACCGCGAGCGACTGTTAGAATTCGGCGAAATGCTCAGCGGTCGCATTGAAACACTGACTGATGAAATATATGACTTAGCCGGCGAGAGCTTTAACATCAACTCTCCAAAGCAACTGGGCGTTATTCTATATGAAAAATTAGAGCTCAAGTCATCCAAAAAAACTAAAACCGGCTATTCCACCAATGCCGCCGCTTTAGAAAAACTCATAGGCAAGCACCCCATCATTGAAAAGATTTTGGAATACCGACATCTTTCCAAGCTGAATTCAACCTATGTCGTGGGATTAAAAGATGTAATTTCTCCCGAAACAGGGCGCATCCATTCCAACTTCCATCAAACAGTTACCGTTACAGGACGCATCAGCTCCTCTGAGCCCAATCTGCAGAACATTCCCATTCGCACGGAATTAGGCCGCGAAATGCGTAAAATGTTTGTTGCCGCTCCGGGGCATGTTCTCCTTGATGCCGACTATTCTCAGATTGAGTTGCGCGTTTTGGCACACATTGCAGATGACGATGCCATGATTGAAGCCTTCACCGCCGGCAAGGATATTCACGCAAGCACCGCTTCCCGTATTTTTGGTGTATCCCCCGACGATGTAACGGTGGAAATGCGCACAGCGGCAAAAGCCGTGAACTTTGGTCTCATTTATGGTAAGGGCGAATTTTCACTGGCTCAGGATTTGCAAATTTCCATGAAGGAGGCTAAAGCTTATATTGAAGACTATTTAGGCTCCTACCCCAAGGTGCGGGACTATATGAAAACCGTGGTGGAAGAAGCTAAGAAAAACGGCTATGTCACCACCATGTTGGGGCGCCGCCGCGCTCTTCCCGAGCTTGCTTCTTCTAACTTTCAGCTCCGCTCCTTTGGCGAGCGTGCCGCCCTAAATACCCCCATCCAGGGCACAGCGGCAGATATTATCAAGCTTGCCATGGTGCGCGTCTATCACAGACTGAAAAACGAAGGTCTTGCCGCCCGATTAATCCTTCAGGTGCACGATGAACTGATTGTGGAAGCACCCCTAAGCGAAGCAGAGCAGGCAGGTAAGATTCTACAGGAAGAAATGGAACAGGCCTTTACCCTTCGTGCTCCGCTGTCTGCCGATATGCACAGCGGCAACAGCTGGTATGATGCCAAATAAACCTGTATCCCACAGAAAGGAGTTTGTATGTCTTTTTCAAGCGATGTGAAACAAGAGCTATGTCTTAACATGCCAGAAGCAAGCTGCTGCATGCGTGCAGAGCTGGCCGGTCTCATTGCCCTTGGGGGCACACTGCTTCCCGAATCTGTTGGAGGCGGTTTGCGCTTCCGTACTGAAAATGAAGCCGTAGCAGAGCGAACAAGCTCCCTTTGGTGGCAGCTTTTTTCGCTCACCCCACACAAAACTATTCAAAAGAAAAAGGGCGTTGGCAGCATTTATTCCCTGCTCATTGATTCAGAAAGCGGCTATAGGCACAAAATGAAGGCTTTAGGTCTCTGGCGGGACGGCCGCGTCAAATTCTGTACCGACCCTTTCATTACAGGAGAATCCTGTTGCCGCCGCAGTTTTTTGCGTGGTGCCTTTTTAGCAGGTGGCTCTGTTAATGCGCCCGAGAAAAGCTATCATTTAGAAATCGAAACACACTATCATGACCTTGCCCGGGATTTGCTACAGCTTTTTGAGGACGAGCAGCTTTCTGCCCGCAGCGTTTCCCGAAAGTCAAACTTTGTGATTTATATGAAAGACAGCGAAGAAATCGCTGATGCATTAACCGCCTTAGGTGCCACAGACTCAGCCCTGAGCCTCTATGCCATTAAGGTGGAAAAAGATATGAAAAACACCATTAATCGTCGGGTAAACTGTGAAACCGCTAACCTGACCAAAACGGCCAACGCGGCAGCGCTGCAAATTCAGGCAATCAAAAAACTGATGGCATCCCATTTATCAGGGGATTTAACGCCACCACTGTTAGAGCTTGCCCAGCTACGTCTTGCATATCCCGAAGCAAGCCTTGCAGAGCTTGGCTCTCTGCTGGAAAATCCCATCAGCAAATCCGGTGTCAACCGCCGTTTGCAAAAGCTGATTCGCCTATCCGAAGAAATTTAAAAGGAAAAGAATTGATGAAACAAAAAGGAATTGTCATTCAAACAGAAAATCAATATGCATGGGTAACCGTCCCGCGCATGTCTGCTTGTGGTGAAAACTGCGTCAGCTGCGGTGGCAGTTGCCGCAAAAGCGGCCATGTTGCCCAGGTAGCAAACCCCTTAGGGGCCACGGTTGGAGATGCGGTGATGGTCTCCACCACAGATTCCGCTATATTCCGCAGCATTTTGCTTGTATACCTCTGCCCCGTTTTACTTTTATTCATTGCCTACGGCATAGCTTTTTCCATAACCCAAAACGCAGCCTTTGCAACCGCCATTTCTCTATTGGCACTGGCGGGGAGCTTTTGTTTGCTAAAACTCTTAGATAAAAAATTAGCACCATTGCCGGAAATTACGGCAATTTTAGAAACCAACATCACAGGAAGGAATGACTCTCATGGCATTTGACGGACTTGTTGTCCGTGCTTTGGCACACGAACTGAATCAAAAGCTTTCCGGTGCGCGGCTTGACAAGGTATATCAGCCGGAATCTGATGAGCTGCTGCTCGCCTTTCACGGTGATGGTGGGGTTTATAAGGTAACGCTGTCTGCTAATGCCTCCATCCCACGCATTGCGCTGACAGATAAAACCAAAGAGAACCCCATGGTTGCGCCCATGTTCTGCATGTTGTTGCGTAAGCATCTGACCTCAGCACATCTCCTGGCTGTTCGTCAGCCCGGTTTAGAGCGCATGCTGTGCTTTGATTTGGAAACCCGAAACGAATTAGGCGACCAAGTGGTTAAAACCTTAATCATTGAAGTCATGGGCCGCCATTCTAACATCATTTTAACCGATGAAAACGGAAAAGTGGCAGACAGTATTAAGCGAATTGATTTTTCTGTTAGCTCTAAGCGACAGATTTTGCCCGGTCTTCCCTATGAAATGCCCCCCGCCCAGGATAAAACAGATCCTCTGACCTGTGGCATTGATGGTTATGTGCAAGCATTATCAAACGTGAGTGAGACTGAGCGGTTAGATAAAGCAATCCTCAACCGCTTCCAAGGCATTAGCCCTCTTGTTGCCAGAGAAATTGCCTTTCGTGCCTTTGGTACAACCGATGCTTTTTGTGGCGAGGCATCCTATAGCCGCTTGTTGGATGTTGCCACCGTTATGCAACAATTATTTGCTCCCGTTAGCACCGGCAGCTTTAACCCCTGCTATTTGTCTGACAGTGAAACCGGCAAGCTAATGGAATTTTCTGCAGTCCCCATTCTGCAATACGGCACTGCCGCCGAGGTGCACCACGAAGAATCTATGGGTGCTTTAGTAAACCATTTTTATTTTGAGCGCGACCGCAGAGAGCGAATGACCCGTCGCAGTGCAGACCTGATGCGAATTGTGACCACGCATTTAGAACGCAGTGCCAAAAAGCTGGAACGGCTGACCGGCGAACTTGCAGATACAGAACAAAAAGAACAGTGGCGGCAATATGGCGAATTGATTACTGCCAACATCTATCAAATTAAAAAGGGCATGGAGAACATTCGTGTGCAAAATTATTTTGATGAAGCCCTGCCCATGGTGGTCATCCCTTTAGATAATACTCTGACTCCCTCTGCCAATGCCCAACGGTATTACAAAAAATATAACAAAGCCAAAACCGCCTCACTTGAGTTGGTTCGCCAGATTGAACTAACCCAAAAGGAGCTCCAATATTTAGAAACGGTGGAAGAAACCTTAAGCCGCGCTGAAAGTGCCGCTGATTTATCACAAATCGGTGATGAGCTTGCCGGTCAGGGATATATCCGCCGCACTCAGGATGCTAAACGCAAAAAAGACGCACCTGCTGCCCCCATGAAGCTACAAACCGATGACGGATTTTTGCTCTTTGCCGGCAAAAACAACAAGCAAAACGACTACCTGACCTGCAAATTAGCGCAAAACAAGGATTTGTGGTTTCACACCAAGAACATTCCCGGCTCCCATGTGGTGTTGCGATATGAGCAGGATCGTCCTTTTTCAGATGAAGCCATTTTGCAGGCTGCCGCCTTTGCGGCTCACCTTTCAAAGGCAACGGATTCCGATAACGTGCCTGTGGATTATACTGAAATTAAAAATGTAAAAAAGCCTGCCGGCGCTAAACCTGGCTTCGTCATTTACACAACCAATAAAACAGTGTACGTCGCACCAAAGGAAATAAAACAACCGCACAAATAATGTTCCCCCGTACATGGACTAATTGCCATGCAACAATTACTTGCTGCTCATAAAGAGTCTATGCACAAGTTTTTTACGTAAAGGGGGTCCAGGGGTGGAGCCCCTGTGTCGTTTTAAGGGGTGCGGGGGAAATCGAAATCCCCCGCGTTTTTGCTACTTTTGCAATCAAAAGTAGGCCCGCCCGGCAGGGCATAAAATTCCCCACCACACTTCGTGTGGTTTTCATTATACAAAAAAGGCATAAACGACATCAATCGTTTATGCCTTTTATAATATTTAATCGTTTACTGTGCCAAGAACTTTTCCAGTCTGTCAAGACCTTCTTTAATGGTATCCATGGAAACGGCATAGGACCAACGAACATAATCATCATCGCCAAAGCCGCTACAGGGCACAACTGCAACCTTTGCTTCCTGCAAAAATGCTTCTGCAAAATCGTCAGAGGTTAAAATTTCTTTGCCCGCAATGGTTCTTCCTTTCAGTTGTGAAATATTCATCAGCACATAGAATGCGCCGTTGGGCTTTTTGCAGGAAACGCCATCAATCTGATTGATGCGCTCAACCATGTAATTACGACGCTCAACAAATGCCTTTTTCATGGTTTCAATTTCTTCCTTACCGCCGGAAAGTGCTGCAACTGTTGCAGCCTGTGCAATGGAGTTGGGGTTAGAAGATGCATGAGACTGAACGTTTGCCATTACCTTAGCAATTTCAGGAGCTGCTGCTGCAAAACCAATTCTCCAGCCTGTCATGGCATAGGTTTTAGAAACACCGTTAATGATAATGGTCAGTGCCTTAATCTCTTCGCCCAGGCTTGCAATGCTGATGTGCTCACCTTCATAAATCAAATGCTCATAAATTTCATCGGAAATAACATATAAATTATGCTTCACTGCAAAATCAGCAATCTTCTGCAGCTCATCTTTGGTATAAACCATACCGGTGGGGTTTGAAGGGCTGTTTAAAATCACGGCACGGGTTTTCGGTGTCAGGGCTTTTTCCAGTGCTGCAACCGTAACCTTAAAATCGTCTTCCTCTGTGCTTTCCACAATCACAGGAATACCGTCTGCCAGCTTCACCATTTCGGGATAGCTTACCCAGAAAGGCGCCGGAATAATCACTTCATCACCGGGGTTTAAAATAGCCGTAAAGGCATTCACCAATGAATGCTTTGCACCATTACTGATGACAATTTGAGCGGGCTCATAAGAAAGGCCGTTTTCACGAGAAAATTTCTCTGCAACCGCCTTACGCAGCTCCATGGTTCCTGCTGCAGGGGTATATTTGGTTTTGCCGCTGCGAATGGCATCAATGGCTGCATCCTGAATATATTTCGGTGTATCAAAATCAGGCTCACCGGCACCAAAGCCAACTACGTCAAGACCTTCTGCCTTCATGGCTTTAAACTTAGAGTCAATGGCCAGAGTGGTTGATGCCTTAATATTTTTTGCTTTTTCTGAAAGATACATACTGTTACCTCTTTTCACTTCATTTTTAACATGATTTATTGTAATATATTCCTCTGCAAAAAACAAGTCTTTTTATAAAATTTTTTCCATAAATCTCAAAAAATTACCACAAGATAGCTTCTCAATCTGCAAGTCAGAATACCCTTGCTGTTTGAGTGCTTCAAATAAATATACATAATCTGCCGGACTAGCCAGGCCCTCAGCCATAGGCGCAGAAAAACCGTCAAAATCCGAACCAAGTCCTAAACAATCCTCTCCCCCAACTGCCAAAATATGTTCAATATGGCGCATGCAATCAGAAAGCGATGCTCCTTCATGATCAGTCAAAAAGGCAGGGTATACGTTAAGTCCAATCACACCGCCACTTTGAGACAACGCACGGATTTGCTCATCTGTCAGATTGCGGCAATGACTTGCAACGCTTCGCGCATTGGAGTGTGACGCCATAACCGGCTGCTTCGATAAGGATAAAACATCCCAAAAGCCTTTCTCAGATAGATGTGACACGTCAATCATCATACCTAATCGATTCATTTCTATCACAACGGATTTGCCGAATTCGGTCAAACCGCCGCCTCGCGGCTCCATGATGCCGTCTGCCAGTTCATTGGCAGCATTCCAGGTCAGTGTAAGCGCCCGAACACCTAAATCATAAAGCAACTGCAGGTTGGATAGTTCCCCTTCTAAACTGTTGCCGTTTTCCACCGTTAGAAGTGCGCCCACTTTACCCTGCTGCAAAACACACTGCGCATCCATTGCCGAAAGCACCAACCCCATGGCATTTTCATGCTCTTTTATTTCCCTATGCATGCGGTCAAGTAATCGCAAGGTTAAGGATAGGGGCTCTGCTTCTTTATCATCAATCCACGCAGCAAAAAATTGTAGATAGCCTCCGTATTGCGTCAACTTATCTAAGGACACGCACAAGGAATTTTCTACTAAATTGCCCCCTTGCATCATCAACTCATACACTGTGTCACAATGTGCATCAATCACGCGATACTTTTTTCTGTTCATATGGTTCCTCCCCACAAAACTCATAACGTAAACGCATTGGGTATGTGCCGCAGCGTTTGTATCTTTCGTCCGTCATGGAGAACCTCAACCACGTCAAAGCAAAAGCTGCAATCGTGCAGTTTTTTCTCCGCAATATACATATATGCAGTTCGAATGATTTTTTGCTGCTTACTTTTTGTCACAAACTCGCAAGGCATGCCAAAATCCTCATTGCGCCTGGTTTTCACCTCAACAAAAGAAATCATCTCACCCCGCCGCGCCACAATATCAATTTCGCCTATTACCTTGCCAATTCCTCGTTTATAATTGCAGGTCAGAATTTTATAACCCTGTCTTTTTAAGTATTTACAAGCCGCCTTCTCGCCGGCTTTCCCAATATCTAAAGCCCTCATAGAGCCGAATTCCTTCCCAAAATTTTACCGATAAAGGTTTTTCTGTGGGCGGGACAGGGACCCAGCTGACGCAACCGTTCACAATGAACCTTGCTGCCGTAACCCTTATGTTTTTCAAAACCATAATCAGGATATTTTGCCGCAAGTTCCTCTTTGCAATAACGGTCTCTGGCAACCTTGGCTAAAATAGAAGCCGCCGCAATGGATTGACTTAAGGAATCTCCTTTTTTTACGCACTGGTTGGGCTCCGGCAAATTGCGGCTAATGTTCCCATCAACCAAAATTAAATCCGGCTTCACGGAAAGTCCCTCAATTGCCTGACGCATAGCCTGCATGGTGGCGTTTAAAATGTTGATTTCATCAATGACGTCCTCATCCACCCGACAAATGCAATATGACAATGCCTTTTCACATATGACGGGAAACAGTGCCTCCCGCTTTTTTTCGGTTAATGCCTTTGAGTCATTAATCTCTTCCATATAAAATCCCTGGGGCAAAATCACTGCCGCTGCAAACACCGCACCGGCCAAAGGGCCTCTGCCTGCTTCGTCCACACCGGCTAAATGTTGAACGCTACCCGAAAAAAACTGTCTGTCAAATTCCTCTCTCGTCATGCCTCTGCCTCCTCCGGGGATTCTAAGGTGATGTTGCCAATTTTCGCACTTCTGAATTCATCCAGTAAAATTTGTGCTGCACGAAGCAAATCATATTCTCCACCCGAGATGATAAACCCACGCTTTTTCGCCACTGCCTCCAAAGCACAAAAACCGTTTTCAAAATTTGTATCCGATAGTTTATATCGGGCAGCAAACAACCGGGGTGCTCTTTGGCAAAGAGTTTCTGCCAGTTTAGCACCTAAGGTTTCCGTATCCATAATTTCATCTTTAATTGCGCCGGAAAATGCAAGATGCAAGCCAACTGTTTCATCCTCAAATTTCGGCCACAAAACGCCGGGAGTATCCAAAAGCTCTAATCCACCGGAAAGGCGAATCCATTGCTTGCCTTTTGTCACACCGGGACGGTCACCGCTAATAGCCGCCGTGCGGCCTGCCAAACGATTAATAAAAGAAGATTTCCCCACGTTGGGAATGCCCACAATCATGAGCTTTAAGGGGCGGTTCTTCATGCCTCGCTCCTGCTGCCTTGCTATTTGCTCTGCAAGCAACCTGCGAACCGTATCCGTAATTTGCTTCACACCCTTACTGTGCACGCTGTCAAACAGCAGAGCTGTTTTCCCCTGAGCCTTAAAATAAGAAATCCAGCGCTCATTTTCTGCCGGGTCGGCAAGGTCTGCCTTGTTCAAAATCAAAAGCCTGGGCTTTTCACCGCAAATGCTTTCAATTTCAGGATTTTGCGAAGAAAGTGGTGCTCTGGCATCTAATAGCTCCACCACCAAATCCACTAGTTTTAAATTTTCACCAATCAAACGGCGGGTTTTCGCCATGTGACCCGGAAACCATTGAATATTCATGATTGCCTCCTAAAAAGAACGCCGGAACACAAAGGTTCCGACGGTGTTCTATCTTTCCAAATTATCATATAAAGTGCCAAACCGCGAAAAAGGCATTACGCGCAAGGATGCACGCCCCACGATGTCATCATAAGATATAAGCCCCAGATTGCGGCTGTCAGATGAATTGTTGCGGTTATCCCCCATCACAAAAACATGTTCTTCAGGAATCGTAAGGGGATATATATTCGCAGCACCGGCACTTCTCAGCTTTTCTAAAATATAAGGCTCTTCAAGCACTTCGCCATTCACCATCACATCGCCGGTAGAGCTATCAATATCAATCACGTCACCGGGCACTGCAATCACACGCTTGATAATATGCTTACCCAGTTCATGAGATTTCACAACCACAATGTCTTTTGCCTTTGGCTTATAAAACAATTTCGTGATCACCAGTCGCTCCTGATGCTGCAATGTGGGTAACATGGAATTACCCTCTACCTGCACCAACGCAAAAATAAACTGATTGATAATGAGCGCCAGTACAACGGCAACCGCAATCGCCTGCACCCATTCATAGAGTTCACGAATCCAAGAAGTCTTTTCTTTTTTATTCTGATTATGTTCTTCTTCAAAAATCGCTTCAAAGATTTCAGCTTGCTTATGGTTTTCTTCCAGCGGCTCAACATCAAATATATCAGCAGAAGAATCATATAACTTTTTCTCGTTATGTGTATCCATCATGATTTTCCTTTCATAAAAAACAAAGAGGACGCATCAAAGAAACGAAGTGCCTTCGGCATCGCGTTTCTTTGATTGCCTCCCCTGACGATAAGCACGCTCTGGCTTATCTTAATTTCTCTTTGACCTTGGCTGCTTTACCAACTCTGTCTCTTAAGTAGAACAGTCTGGCTCTTCTAACCTTACCCAGTCTTACAACCTCGATTTTTGCAATCTTCGGAGAATTTACAGGGAAAGTTCTCTCCACGCCGATACCGTAAGAAATACGTCTAACAGTAAAAGTCTGCTGAATACCGCCACCCTGAACTTTAATAACGGTGCCTTCAAAAACCTGAATTCTTTCTCTGTTGCCTTCTTTTACCTTAACATGAACCTTAACGGTGCTACCGATTTCCAGTTTCGGCAGGTCAGTTCTAATCTGATCTTGGGTTAATGCTTTAATCACGTCCATTTTTTTGCCTCCTCTCGGTGCTAAACGTTCTTACCTGAACAAGCAGGCAGCGGACCGTTCGTTTTTCTTGCACATTCGCCTTATAATTATAATATATAATTTGTAAAATTACAAGCATTTTTTCCTTAATTCTACAAATTACAACCGAACAGATGTAATCCTACTGCGCGTTTTGTTGTCTCAAGCGCTCCATATCTTCTTCAAGTTGCTCCATATGACTACCCATTGCCTGCCAATCACCGTTTTGAGTTGATTGACGAAACGCATCATAAGAGCTAAGCACATCCTGAATGGCGGCTTCTAAACCTTCCAGTTCTGAATCAGTAGGTGCTAGGACTACCTCCCCGCCTGAAGGCTCTCCGGAAACCTCTCCCTCAGGTGCTTCAGGCACGGCAGCCCCTTCTGCAAAAACAGCGGCAAGTGCTTCGCCTAAGGTGGGCTTCATAGCAACGGCATCTCCATAAGCTACCACAATACGCTTAAGCTCTGGTAGCGACGCGTTGTTTTGAGACGTGATATAAATCGGCTCCACATATAGCAGTGAATTGCGATAAGGCACAACCAGCAAATTGCCGCGAATCACGCTGGAACCCCCTTGACCCCACAGCGTCATTTCTCTTGAAATATCCGGATCATTATCAATGCGGTTTTCAACCTGCAAGGGGCCATACACGGTTTCATTCTTTGGAAAACGATAAAGGAGTAATTCACCGTAATGCTCCGGTGCATTACGCTTAACCAACAGCCCCACCATGTTGTGCTTACCCTGCACAACAAAAGGTAACATCAAAACCATTTCATCCTGACCGTCAATTTCCATAATGTTATAATAAGGTTCAACGGCAATTTCGTTGTCTTGATATTTTTCTCTGGCAATATCCCAAACATCGGCTCTGTCATAGAACTGACCTGCATCCTTAACATGATATTTCTGATACATTTGAGCCTGTATTTTAAATAACAGCTCCGGAACGCGAACATGAGAGGCAATTTCCGCCGGCATATCATCTTCAGCAAACAGTTGCGGATACATGCTGCGATAAGCCCTTGCTAAGGGGTCGGTGTCGTCTGTCAGATAAAACAGCACCTCACCCGTATAAGCATCGACCGTGACCATAATGGAATTGCGGATATAATTCACATTTTCATAGGGCTGAGCATAGGGGTAGTCACCTGATGCCGTATAAGCATTGATAATCCAAAATAGCTGACCATCATCCGACACAACCAGATAAGGGTCAGAATCAAAGGTAAGAAACGGTGCCGCCTTTTTTACACGCTCAAGCACATTGCGATTCAGCAAAAGCTTGCTGTCGGCATCAATGTTACCGGAAACCAACATGCGGTAATCCTTATAATGCCATGAAAACAGAAGTCGGTTCAAAAGATTCAGTTTCAAACCACCGTCGCCATCATAGGTGAACTGAACATCCTGCAAGCCCTCAGAATAGTCAAGTTCCTGATTATCGCCACCCACGATGACATAGTCGTTTGTCAACTCGCCATAATAAATGCGGGGCTGTGTCACCTCAGGCATGCCTCCGGTTGCCTTAGGCGGAATGTCTTTAATCAAAAATTCCGGTTGTCCCTCTGCCGTCACACGGTTAACAGGACTTGCTACAACACCAAAACCGTGTGTATAGCGAAACATCTGATTGGCATAGGATTTGGCAGAGGGGTCTAAATTTTCTTTATTCATTTCCCTTGCCGCCAAAAAGACAACATTCAGCTTGCCGTCTAACTCATAGGGTACAACGTCCACATCGTTAAAGGTATAATATTTTCGCAAAAACTGCAGTTGATTATATCCCGTCAAGGTTGCACCAAAATCAGCAATACGGGTACCGGCAAGCCATGTATCATCTTCTTCCACTGTTTGCAGTGTCAAATCATATCGGGGAACAAACTCCGTCTCCGACAATTTTGAAAGCCCATAAGCCTGAGAGGTTGCCTCCATGTTATAGGCAATGTAGGGCGTTTGCAAATTGCGCTCATTGGGGCTGACCACCAAAGAATCCACTGCCACCGAAACGAGTGATACCAGGATAAACACCACCGGCACAACCAAAACAGAGCAAACTGCCGGAATGTATTTTTTACGATATAAAAAGAACAGAATCAGTGCCACTGTCAAAAGAACCACAAGTGGCGCAAACCGATAATATTGGCGCCAAATGTTGGCCTCGATGTAGCCTGCACCAAAAATATCATTTTGCGAACCGAAGGAGGAAAACAAAACGCCCTCAGCGGAAAATTTGTACGAAAGAACAGATAACAAAAAATAACAAATTGCGAGCAGAAGCACATGAAATAGCGGCCCTTTTTCAGAAGAAATGACATCTTTTAAGCTCCTGTGACCTTTTTTAACAAAAATAATGAAATAACAAACAGCCACAATCAAAAGAAGCAGTAACACGAGTGTCTTTGCTCCATCTGCCACACTCATAAGAAAAGGACGCAGAAAAATGTAATATCCCACATCCTGTGAAAACAGCGGGTCTGTGACGCCAAAGCTTTGGCTATTGAGTGCCATCAACAACTTTTGATAGAGATTACCTCCCACAAAGCCCGAAACAGCCAAAGACAGCACCAAGCTGCCAATCAGATATGGCCATCTTTTTTTTAAAACAGAAAAATCAAAAGCTTTCACAAGAGCAAACCGTTTTAAAAGCGATAAATTTAGCCAAAGTACGAGAAATACCAGTAAAAATCCAATGCCCTGCGTTAAAACCCGTGCCCACAAATTGGTCCAAAAAACAGAAGTATAGTTCTCACCAATTTCTTGAATTTGCCAATACTCCATAATCAAATCATAAGAAGAGACAAGAGCCACCACGGCCAAAACAATCACAGTAAGAGTGATCCAAAAGCCTTTTTTCCTTTTTTTACTAAACTTCTTCACCACATCAGAAAAATCATCACTGCGGTCAAAACCGTCAAAACCTGAAAACCGATTCATCATAACGCTCCTTTCCATATAACAAAAGGCGGCTTAATCACCGCCTCTTTCATTATGCTTCCTCGCTGGGAAACAGCGCTTCTGCAAATTCTTTGGGATTAAAGGGACGCAAATCGTCAATTTGCTCGCCAACACCAATAAATTTGACGCCAATTCCCTGTTCCCGAGACAAGGGTAAAATCACGCCACCCTTTGCTGTTCCGTCTAACTTGGTTAAAATCACACCGGTAATGCCGGCTGCCTGGGCAAATTCCCTGGTCTGCACCAACGCATTCTGTCCGGTTGAGGCATCTAAAACAAGCAAGGTTTCTGCTTGATCACTACCGGTTTCCCGCTGCACAACACGTGCAGTCTTTTTTAATTCTTCCATTAAATGCTTCTTATTATGCAATCTGCCTGCTGTATCGCAAATAACCAAATCTGCGCCACGGGCCTTTGCTGCCTGAATACTGTCAAAAACCACTGCCGAAGGGTCTGCCCCTTCTTGATGCTTCACAATATCCACGCCGGCACGCTCTGCCCAAATCTCCAGCTGATCAATCGCCGCCGCACGGAAGGTATCTCCCGCTGCTAAAATAACCTTCTTGCCTTGATTTTTGTAATAGTGTGCGAGCTTACCAATTGAAGTTGTTTTGCCCACACCGTTAACGCCAATGACCATAATGACTGCAGGCTTAGTGCTTATATGCACGGAACTGTCCTGCGCCGATAAAATTTCTTCCACAATGTCACGCAAAATACTCTTTAAAGCAGGTGCTTCTTGAATGCCCTGTGCTTTTGCACGTTCTTTCAGCAAGTCAATCATGTAAAGAGCTGTTTCCGTTCCAATATCGGACATGATCAAAGCTTCTTCAAGCTCTTCATACAAATCTTCATCGATTTTTCCCAAAGAAAATAAAACTGCATCAACTTTATCTGAAATAGCAGCACGGGTTTTGCCTAAGCCCTCTTTTAAGCGCGCAAAAAATCCTTTACGCTCCGTTTCCTCTGTTTGCTCCGGCTCTGTTTGTGGCTCCGGAATTTTTTCTGCTACCTTCTCTGCGGTCACGGTTTCTTCAGCCATCTCATTAGAAGTGTCTTCCTGCTCGGCCTCATACGCCTCCGCCACGGACTGAGCAACATCTAAAATTGTTTCCGTATCAAATTCCCCAGCTGTTTTTTTCTTTTTAAAAAATTTATCAAACATGATTATGCTCCATCTTTCAATGCATTTTAATGTCCAATCATATCCCGCTCTGTCTCATGCTTTTTCTCACGCACCATTAGACTTAAAACAGCGGTTTTAGGGTCATGATCTTCAAACAAAACACGATATGCCTGCTCCACAATGGGCATTTCCACCTGCATCTTCTGCGCCAGATGATAAGCCGCCTTTGTGGTGTAAAAACCTTCTACCACCATTTGAACCTCTTCCACCGCCTGAGCAGGACTCTTGCCCTGACCAATTAAAATACCGGCACGGCGATTACGAGAATGCATGCTGGTGCATGTCACAATTAAGTCTCCCACACCGGAAAGGCCTAAAAACGTAAGTGGGTCTGCTCCCATCGCAACACCAAGACGCGAAATTTCTGCCATGCCACGGGTCATAAGAGCCGCTTTGGCATTATCCCCCAAACCCAATCCATCTGCCACACCGGCGCACAGAGCAATGACGTTTTTGAGTGCTCCGCCCAATTCCACACCAACCATATCCTGACTGGTATACACACGAAATGCATCACACATCAAAACATCCTGCAAATATTGCGAAACGGCCAAGTCGTTTGACGCGACCACGTTGGTTGTCGGCATTTGTCTGCCAACTTCTTCTGCGTGCGAAGGACCTGACATAACAGCAATTTTTGCCTGAGGAATTGCCTCAGCAATCACTTCAGAAAGCCGTTTCAGCGTTTCTTGTTCTAAGCCCTTTGAAGCGTTGGCAATCACGGTTCCGGGCACAACAAATGGTGATAACTCCTTAGCTGTTGAGGCAATTGCCTGAGAGGGTGTCACCATAAAAATGGCTTCTGTTCCTCTTGTTGCTTCTTCTAAAGAAGATGTAAATGAAATCCCATCCGGCAGCATAACACCGGGAAGGAATCTTTTATTTTCCCGATCACGAGCCAGAGCTTCTGATTCTTCCGGCAAATAAGACCACAGGGTAACTTTATGCCCGTTTCGTGCCAGCAGACTGGCAATAGCTGTACCCCAACCGCCGGAACCAATTACTGCAATTTGTTTCATAGCTGTTTTACTCCTTCTTGTCCTTTTTGACCCCCAGTTTCGATTCCGTTCCGGCACGCAAGCGACTGATATTCGCCCTATGACGGTACACCGCGAGTGCTGCCATAATGATGGCTAACAGTATGTGATATTGCGCTATCGCCGTGAGATTTGTCACATTAAGCGCAATTGCAAGCACGGGATAGGAAATTGAGCAGATGATGGATGCCAAAGAAACGTAGCGAGTGATTAAAACCACCAAAATAAAAATAACAATTAAGATAACGGCAATGCGCCAATCCAAAACCATAATGACGCCCCACGAAGCTAAAATGCCCTTGCCACCTTTAAATTTAAAGTAAAGAGGAAAGTTATGTCCTAATACAACACCAAGGCTTGCCAGATACTTCGCATATTGGATAATCTCTATTCTATCGGCAAACCGCAATTCTGCAAGTATACGCGCCAGCAAAACTGCAATCACTGCCTTGAGTAAATCCCCAAGAAACACCACCACAGCAGCTTTTTTCCCAAAAACACGCAAAGCATTGGTCAATCCTGCATTTTTGCTACCCTTACTGCGGATATCAGAACCTTTTATTTTACTGAAAATAATGGATGCATTCAAACTACCGAGCAGATAGCCAAGCACCAAACAAATAACAAAAAGCAAAAACATAACACACACCTCCATCCATTCTATTAATCCTTGCTTGAATCGCCGCGTTCTCTGAGAACAAACCGAACCGGCGTACCCTCTAAACCAAACACACCGCGAATCTGATTTTCCAAATAACGAATATATGAAAAATGTGCCAGCTGTCTGTTATTTACAAACAACACAAAAGTCGGCGGAGCTGTGGATGCCTGTGTGATATAGTAAATTTTCAGTCGCTTACCCTTATCTGAAGGCGGCTGCACGCGCATGGTCGCCTCATTTAAAACATCGTTTAACGCACCGGTTGCAATACGCATGGTGTTCTGCTCACGAACATAATTCACCAGCTCAAACAAGCGGTCAATCCGCTGACCTGTCAAGGCAGAAATGAACACCACCGGCGCATAAAGCATAAAGGAAAGACCCTCTGCCACTTTTTTGCGGAAATGATCCATGGTTTTGCCATCTTTTTCAATTAAATCCCACTTATTCACCGCAATCACGCAGGCTTTTCCCTGCTCATGGGCATAGCCTGCAATTTTCGTATCCTGCTCGGTCACGCCCTCTTGTGCATCAATCATAATCACACATACGTCTGCTCTGTCAACTGCTCCTAAAGAGCGAATCACACTATAGTGCTCCACCCCATCTTCGACCTTGCTGCGACGGCGCATACCGGCCGTGTCTATAAACGTATACTCTCTGTCTGCATAGGTAACACGAGCATCAATAGCATCGCGCGTTGTGCCGGCAATATCGCTGACAATCACGCGGTTTTCACCTAAAATCTGATTAATTAAAGAAGATTTCCCAACATTCGGTTTACCAATCAAAGCAACCTTTAGCGTATCGTCATCTTCATCTTGCGTGCTGTTCTGCTCGGGAAACAAGGCCACAATTTCATCCAGCAAATCACCCACGCCCAAACCATGAATCGAAGAAACAGGCAGCGGATCGCCAAGTCCCAAATTGTAAAATTCATATAACTCCAAAGGAGGATTGCCAATGTTATCTACCTTATTCACAACCAACAGCACCGGTTTACCCGACTTTTGGAGCATGGTTGCAACCTCTTGGTCTGCTGCCACCAAACCATCATGCACACAGGTCATCAAAAGCAGAACATCTGCCTGAGAAATTGCTGTTTCTGCCTGACGGCGCATGTTTGAAACAATTACGTCATCTCCCGGCTCAATACCACCGGTATCAATGAGTAAAAATTCACGGCCGTTCCACTCTGTTTCCATATAGATTCTGTCACGGGTTACACCCGGTGTGTCTTCCACAATGCTGATGCGCTGACCTACAATTTTATTGAAAAGTGTAGATTTGCCCACGTTTGGACGGCCTACAATCGCAATAATCGGTTTCGCCATACTTTACACCTCTTTCAAAATTCCTGACAGCAAATCATAGCCGTCGT
>JAZOBC010000002.1:0-42844 GCA_045595795.1 Clostridia bacterium
CACTGTATGGCAGTATCTGCAGCAACCAAGGATCCTTCCCGTGTAGGTGGTCTTTTGGAATCTGCACATGCAATGCTGGCAGGTCTTGATCCTGCAAACGAAATCGGCTTTGCAATGGCAATGGGCAAGCTGTGGGGCGTACACTTAAACGACCAGAACGGCATTAAATATGACCAGGACAAGAGCTTTGGTGTAGAAAACCTGCGTGCAGCCTTTAACCAGATTAAGGTTCTGTTAGAAAACGGCTATGGCAACAATGGCGAATACATCGGCCTTGACGTTAAGGTTATGAGAACCCAGAAGCAGGAGGGTAGCTACCAGCACCTGATCAACAGCTTGAAGATTGCAAAAGCATTGGAAGAGAAGGCAGCTAAGTTTGACTATGACTTCCAGGCAAAATGCGTTGCAGAACGCGACTATGAGAAGCTGGAAATGTACGTTATGGAATTACTGATGGGTCTATAAAAAAGTCCAGAGCGCAAAAAGGCACGAAGAAAGCATACACATTAAGGAAAGGTGATATATCATGAATATTTTAGCAGTTGGTGCACATCCGGATGATATTGAAATTAACTGTGCCGGAACATTGGCAAAATATGCATCACAGGGTCATAAGGTGTTTATTTGCACGGCAACCAGCGGTAACATTGGTTCGGCAACCTTGCCTAAGAATGAAATCGGTGCTCTGCGTAAGAAAGAGGCGGCTAAAAGTGCATCCCTTATCGGTGCAGAGTATATCTGTCTGGATTATGATGATGAGCTATTTTATGAGGACGTGGATGTTCGTATTAACTTTATTAATATGGTGCGTCATTGCAAACCGGACATTATTTTCACCCACAATCCGCATGACTATAACCCGGATCATATGTTAGCCAGCAAAATTATCAATGATATTCAGGTTATGATTCCCATTGCTAAAATCAAAACAGAGGAGCCGCCTTGTGATAAGTTCCCCTCGGTTTATTATTTTGAGCCGGCTAAGGGTATGGGCTTTATCCCCACGGATTATGTTGACATTACGGAGCATTTTGAAACCAAACGCAAAATGCTTTTGTGTCACGAAAGTCAAAAGCAGTGGATGGCTGATAATTATGCAGGCTTCTCCGATGACGATACCTTTATTGAAGACATGAAGATTACGGCTTCATATCGTGGCATGCAGTGTGGTGTGAAATATGCAGAAGGCTTTATCCGCTGCAATGATGCGTATAGAGTAACCCCGACCAGATTATTACCGTAACATTTAAACCTATTACAAGATGAGGGAGAGCGAAATGATTTCATTTTGCTCTCCCTCTTTTATTGGTTTTATACAAACAGAATTTGGCAACGGTCATTTGGCTTTAAGTATTGTTTGATTTTTTCTGTGTTTGTGATAATATAATCCAGTTTTTGAATCGGCATTAAATTGTAGGGTGCAGACAGAAAAAACTTGCTTTCGTCACACAAAAACACAGTTTTTTTCGACTGGCTAAGGGCTGTTTTGCGCATCTGTGTTTCCGGCAGAGAAGGGTCAATTAACATGCCTTTTTCATTTATGCCGTGACAGGAGAAAAACATTGTGTCAATATTGAATTTTTGCAAAAAATCTTCGGCAAAACTTCCGAATTGCGCTAAGGAATTTTCAAAAATTTCACCGCCTGTGCAATACGTCTTAATGCCTTGTTTAACTAATAAACTTGCTAAAGGGATGCCGTTTGTGATGACGGTTATATTTTTTTTGTTATCTAAAAATTCTGCCATGTGCAACGTGGTGGTTGAGGCATCAATATAAATAATCTCGTTTTCGTTTACCAAGGTGGAAGCAAGCTTGCAAAGCTGACGTTTTTCTGCGCTGTTAATGGTTTGACGAAAATTAAGTGGAGCCACGATATGCTCTGTGCTGCTTTTTTTTGCACCGCCATGGCTTCTGATGATGAGGTTCTGTTTCTGAAGCTGGGCAAGGTCTCGTCTAATGGTGGGCAGACTCACAAAAAGCCGTTTGCTCAGCTCTTGGGCTGAAACATATTTCTCTTCTTCCAGTATTTCTAAAATTTTATCATATCGTTCATCTTGTATCATAAATCCCACAACCTTTGAGCGTTTTTGATTGATTATCAACTTTTTAGCCATTTGTTGACAATCGTTTTTGATTGTTTTATTATATACTATAGATTAAAAAATGTCAAGAGACCGGCGTGAAATATGGATTTGCTGAATCAATATTACATAACAAATGTGCGTTGGGTCTTGGAATGTTAGAGGAGATAATGCAAAATGTATGATGTGACCATTATTGGTGCAGGTGTTGTGGGAGCAGTCCTTGCCCGTACCCTTTCTGCCTATCACTTAAATATTTGTGTGCTGGAAAAAGAAAATGATGTGGCAATGGGTGCGACCAAGGCAAATTCTGCCATTGTTCATGCGGGCTTTGACGCAAAAGAGGGCAGCCTGAAAGCGAAGTTGAACGTTCAAGGCTCTGAGATGATGGAAAATCTCTGCCGTGAGCTTGGCGTGAAATATCAAAACAACGGTTCCCTCGTTATTGGTTTTAATGATGAGGACAGGCAAACCATTGGCGAACTGCTCGAGCGTGGTACAAAAAATGGCGTTCGCGATCTTCGTGTGCTTGAGCAGGAAGAATTGCGTGTTTTAGAACCAAATATTTCTCCTAATGCAACTTGTGCTCTCTATGCACCAACGGGTGCTATTGTTTGTCCCTATGACCTGACCATTGCAGCAATGGGTAACGCTATGGATAATGGCGCAGAACTAAAACTGTGCTTTGAGGTAGAGAGCATTGAAAAAAATGATGCAGGCTATGTGATTCACTCACATGATGGTGTAGTTGAAACCAAGACAGTGATTAACTGTGCAGGTCTTTTTTCTGATGAAATTGCTAAAATGATTGGTGACGAAAGTGTTTCGATTCATCCCAGACGAGGCGAATATATATTGCTTGATCAGGAATGTGGTCAGCTTGTTTCCCATACCATTTTCCGCACGCCCTCCAAAATGGGTAAGGGCATTTTAATTTCGCCGACAGTTGATGGCAATTTATTGTTAGGCCCTACGGCAGTCGATATTACTGATAAAGAGGATAAGAGCACAACCCAAAGCGGTTTTGCTCATGTGATTAGGGAAGCAAAGGAAAATGTTGAAGGTATTCCGTTCAACAAAACAATTACATCCTTTTGCGGCTTGCGCGCTGTGGGAAATACAGGAGATTTTATCATTACATCCCCTCAAAAGGGATTTATTCATGCTGCCGGCATTGAATCTCCCGGTCTTTCTGCTTCACCGGCAATTGCTGAGCACATCGTGAATATGCTGAGAGAGCAGGGTGTGTCGCTTTCGAACAAAGAGGATTTTAATCCTATCCGCAAGTCCATGCATGCTTTTCGTGAGGCGAGTATGGATGAGAAAAACCGCATGATACGAAATAATCCTGCCTATGGCAGAATTGTCTGTCGCTGTGAAACGGTGACGGAAGGTGAGATTTTAGACGCTATCAGAACCAATCCCAAGGCCCGTGATTTAGATGGCGTTAAGCGCAGAACCAGAGCGCAAATGGGTCGTTGTCAGGGAGGCTTTTGCGGCCCGTATATTGTAGAACTTTTGGCACGAGAGCAGGGGATTCCCTATGAATCGGTTACAAAATTTGGAGGGAAATCCGTGGTGAATGTTGGCAAAACAAAGGGGGCAGTAATAGAATGACGGATTTAGTGATTATCGGTGGTGGACCCGCCGGCATGAGTGCAGCTGTTTCTGCTTATGAATGCGGCATTCGGGATATTCTCATTTTAGAACGCGATGAGCACTTAGGCGGTATTTTGCAGCAATGCATTCATAACGGCTTTGGCCTTCATAAGTTTGGTGAAGAATTAACAGGGCCGGAATATGCCTGGAAATATGAAAAAAAAGTTCAGGAGTTAGGGATTCCTGTTAAACTGAATACTATGGTGCTGGATGTAACAGACGATAAAGTGATTACGGCAACCAACTCCGAAGAGGGAATTTTTCAAATCAAAGCTAAGGCAATCATTTTGGCAATGGGCTGTAGAGAACGGTCTAAAGGAGCACTAAATATCGCAGGCAGTCGTCCTGCCGGTATCTATAGTGCCGGAACAGCGCAAAAGTTTGTGAACATGAAAGGCACCATGCCCGGAAAAAATGTGGTGATTTTGGGCAGTGGCGATATTGGTCTGATTATGGCAAGAAGAATGACCTTAGAGGGTGCCAAGGTTCATGCGGTTTGTGAGTTGATGCCTTACTCCGGAGGCTTGGCGCGGAACATTGAGCAGTGTCTTAACGATTTTGATATTCCGTTAATGCTGAGCCATACCGTTGTGGAAATCCACGGTCGTGAACGCTTAGAGGGCGTGACCATTGCAGCGGTTGACAGTGCGAGAAAGCCCATTGACAGCACCAGGGAATATATTCCTTGTGATACTCTGTTATTATCGGTCGGTTTGATTCCTGAAAATGAGCTTTCTAAAAAAGCCAATGTAGATTTAAACTGCATTACCGGTGGTGCAGTTGTCGACCAGGACAGACAAACCTCAGTAGCAGGTATTTTTGCATGTGGCAATGTTTTACATGTTCACGATTTGGTCGATTTTGTATCCGAAGAGGCAGAAATTGCAGGACGCTCTGCAGCGGAATATATTTTGGGCAAAGAGCGGGAAAGCTGCTGTATACCCATTACAACGGATGGAAAAATCCGTTACACCGTGCCCCAACAGATTACAAAGGACAAAGACGTAACGGTTTATTTCCGGGTGGCAGATGTTTATAAAAATGCTGTGATTCGCGTAACTGATGGCAATGAAACTGTCTTTACCAAGAAACGGCTGAGGGTTGCGCCGGGGGAAATGGAAAGTGTTACGCTGACGCCGGCTATGTTTAGCAAGGCAAAAGAGCTTGTATTTAGTCTGGAGGTATGATAAAATGGTCAGAGATTTAACCTGCATTGTGTGTCCCTTGGGCTGCAGTTTAAAGGTAGAACTGGAAAACGGAGTGGTGAAAGCCGTTAGTGGCAACACTTGCCCGAAAGGCAAGCAATATGCCGAAAATGAGTGTACCAATCCGCAACGAACCGTCACTTCCACGATGCGCTGCAGCGACGGTTCGATGGTTTCGGTTAAAACAGACAAAACCATTGCAAAAGAGAACATGATGGCATGCATGCGCCTTTTGAACCAAACAGTTGCAAAACTGCCGGTGCGTGTGGGAGATGTCATACTGAAGGATGTATTTGGAGCCAGCATTGTGGCAACACAAAATAAGGCTTAAAATAACCGAGTGTGATAGGAAGGTGGATCAGTATGGCAGATGCTATGATGACTTGTCTCATATTATTTTTACGAATGGTTCTGGCTGCTATCTGTGGCGGCGTTGTTGGCTATGAGCGAAAAAGTCGCGGCAAAGGAGCCGGCATTAGAACCCATTTAGTGGTTGCGGTTGGCTCTGCACTGATGATGATTATTTCTAAATATGGTTTTGCAGATTTTTCACAGATGTTGGTTGGCAATGTTGGTGAAATTAAACATGACCCTGCAAGGGTGGCGGCGCAAATTGTATCTGGCATCGGCTTTTTAGGCGCAGGTATGATTTATATTCATGGTAAGACGACCCATGGACTCACGACGGCTGCCGGCATTTGGGCAACGGCAGGCATTGGCATGGCTATCGGTTCGGGAATGTATTTTATGGGCGTATTGGCAACCCTCTTGTTGGTAGGCGCGCAGTTGCTTCTGCACACGAATCTTAAATTTCTCAGAATGCCCAAAGAAAATAAAATTACCGTTCTTTTTGAAGATAATGGTGAGGCCCTAGCTTATATACGTAGACAACTGGAGGAAAGAGATATTCAGATTGAATCTATGTCGTTAAGGAAGCTGGAAAATTCTTTAATCCGTTTAGAAGCTGATGTGCTGAGCCTGCAGGAAATGAATTCTCAGGATTTACTTTTGTTTATGCATAAAGCGGAGTATATTAAGGAAATCAGCTTGAATCGGGAAGCTATGGGAATGCGATAAAAAGGAGATGCTATTTGATGAACGATTTAAAAAATAAAAAATTGTTTCTTCTCGATATGGATGGAACGATTTATCTTGACAACCAGTTATTCGATGGAACAATCGAACTGCTAAGCTATGTCAAATCCATTGGCGGACGTTCTATTTTTCTCACTAATAATTCCTCTAAAAGCGTTACAAAGTATATCGAAAAGCTAAGTTCTCTTGGCATTTCGTCCACTCCTGAGGATTTTTTAACATCAACAAATGCAACGGTTTTATATCTTAAGCAGAAGAACTATCAAAAAATTTATGCTTTTGGTACAGCGTCTTTTAGGGAACAGCTGCAAGAGGCAGGTTTTCCTATTACCGATCAGCTGGCAGATGATATTGACTGTCTGTGCATGGGGTTTGATACGGAGCTTAGCTTTCAAAAATTAGAGGATGCCTGCATTTTATTGGGAAGAGGCGTAGACTATATTGCTACAAATCCTGATTGGGTGTGTCCAACCTGGTATGGCTATGTGCCGGATTGCGGTTCTGTCAGCGAAATGCTTTTTCGTGCCACAAACCGTCGTCCCACCTTTATCGGCAAGCCGGAACCCACCATGGCACTACTGGCTATGGAAAAAACAGGATTTTCCAAGGAAGAGACCATTCTGCTGGGTGACCGCCTTTACACTGACATTGCCTGTGGTGTAAATGCCGGCATCAGCACAGCGTTTATGCTCTCAGGTGAGGGAACACTAAAAGATTTAGAAACCAGCGATGTCCAGCCAACGTTCATTTATAAAAATATTCAGGAATTATATAACGAGATTATCAAATAACAAATTTTCGTTATATATTTATAATTTTGTCACTTGCGCTTAGTATGTTTTTATATTATAATAAAGCCATGTAAAAAAGAAAACTTATTCGGCAAACAAATTTCTAAAGGCTCGTTGCTGTTAAGTTGTGTATTTAATGTTTTGTTTTCTGACAAAAGGGAGGAAAAATGATGCAGCAGGAATTAAAAATAGGTTATTTTGAACATTGGTTCAGACCACCGTATGCCTTTGTGGATTTTCTCAGAGAGCAGGGAGCTTCAGTTGAAAAAATTGATTATTCACAAAAGGGATATCTGGAGCAATATGATATTGCGATTGTGGAGCAAAATGGCTTTAATGATTTTGTAGAAAATGATGAGCCTTATATACAGGACTGGGTGAAGCGCGGTGGTATTATGCTGATTATGCATCAGGATTATCAGCGCTGGGCGCCTTATTTCCTACCCTTAGAACTGGGGCACACACATTTGGTGCACCGATATATTCCCACCATTAATCCGTGCACGGCAGATAAAACCTTTACATATGATGAAACGCCTTATATGACCTATATGATGCCATGGATTGAAAAGCCCGGTAAAAAACTGTTTTCTGAGCCTGAGGTGATTACGCCTGATGAAATGATGGCGTGGAAACTTAAGGTAAACACTTTTCGGATTCTTCGTCCTAACCATATGTCAGAGGAGGAGTTTGCCCGTCAAAAACATGGCGGTGCCGATTTTGTTCGTACAACAGCACAATCTTGCTATTTGGCAGATGAAAAATGGGAAGTCATCGGTTCATATATGGATCCGGCGGTTAGAGATGGTGCTTTGATCCTTCGCGGAAACTACGGCAAGGGTATGTATTTTTTGAATCAGATTTTGTTCCCCGAAATCATTGATGATGAAACCGAAAGATGTCTTACATTCTGGAAGAAGTATGTTAAAAACTTGCTTGCATACTTTAAGCGATTCAAAAATGGTGAATCAGAAGAAATGCCGGAAGTTGCACAGACCCTGCCGATTAAAAAGAATTATAAACTTGCCATTCACATGCATTCCTTGGACTGGTATGCAGCCGATTCGCAGCCCGGCACCATTAATGCTATGATGCGCCATATTGGTTTTGATATTTGTTCTTTGGCATTGAAGGATAATGCACCTTATGGTGGTAAGTTGGATGCTGCTAAATATTCTGATGATAAGGTTTTGGTCCTCAACGGTCAGGAATACCATCCTTTTAATTGGAACGACAAAAATGAACACGTAGGTCATAATACCTATCATTATCTTGCCATAGGTATTGATCCGGATGCTTATACACCGAAGTATACTTGTAGCCTGTTTTCTGATGAAGAGGTTGAGACCTATTTGAAAGAAGCTACTGAGTATGTGCATGCACATGGTGGTGCGATTTGTGCAACACATCCCTATATCGATTACTGGAGGGATTATGACGTTGATGCAGTGGATGTTGAGCCAATGAAACCACTGAAAGGAACTTATATTGAGGCCTACTGGCTCGATGGATATAAAAAGGCAGTTATGAATTCAGTAGACTTATACGGTCCCCGCAGATTATGGGATAATCCTGCTTGTAATTTTATTTATCTTGGTGGGGAAGTGCCCTGCCGTGACAGCGTGGTGAAAGCTGTTCGCGAGGGTCACACCATAGCCGCCTGCGGATTCGACGAAGCCGACATCATGTTGGGCAGCCACATCCCTGGAGATGAGCTTACTTTGGAGGAAGCGCAAAACAGCGTGCTGACCATTTCAGCCAAGGTAATGAGAGAGACCATCAAGCAGGTTCGTGTTTATTCCGGTGCTGAGCTCATTTATTCAGAAAAGGATATTGATCTGCCTGAAATCAACATGAGCATTCCGCTGAAAGGACTGCCACTTGACAAGTTTGTTCGTGTTGAAATTGAAGGATTAAACGAGCATTGGATTTGTAATTCCACACCGTTTTATCTTCGCTAAACAAAGAAGCCGTATCACATTGTGATACGGCTTCTTTGTTTGTGTGAGCAAGCACAGTCATTACGGTTTTATACTTGTTTCGATGCTTTATATTGCTTTGGCGATATTCCCATTATTTTTTTAAAGTTACGATAAAAGGTCGAGAAGTCATTATAGCCGCAGAGGCCGTAAACGGCAGTTATTTTATAGCCTTGGTTAATATATTCGGTTGCTTTTTTTATACGGCACAGATTTAAATAGTTGTTAAAGGAATAGCCCGTAAGCTTATAAAAAAGCGAGCAGAAATTTCCCTTCGACATGGCACAGCGCTTGGACATTTCCTCTAAGGAGATATTGTCTGTAAAGTTATTTTCTATATATTCTACGCAGTGCATGACAAACAGACGGTTATTTTCAAAATAATCAGTCAGCGAGTCTTTGTTATTGTCAAAATAGCTTCGTGCCAGCATTGTTATCAAAATAATTGTATAGGATCTGATGGTTTCGTCGTAGCCTAATGGTTTTTCGTTAAATTCTTTTAAAATGTGCTCCATGATTCCTTCAAGATAGAAGATATCCTTAGAATTGCTTGAAATTTTTGAGCGTATCTCCTTAGATTTGTCATTTTTTAAGCTGCGAAGAAAATTGATTGCAATACGATTGGCTGTCGTAGGCTCTCCCAAAAAGTCGGACATGAAAGAGAAAGAATAAAAGACAGCCTCCTTGTCTGGTATAATATAATGGATGGTTTTAGGGGGAAGAATAAACATATCGCCGTGAGAAAGACACGACGCTTTGTTTTCTACAATATGCGTAAGAGAGCCTTTTGTGATATAATAAATCTGGAAATATTCATGTTTATGGGGCTTTTGTGCTTCAACTGATTCTTCTACCTTGTGAATGTGAAAATCCGGGGACGAGTTTTTATAATAAGATAAAACAAAATTTTTAATATCCATTTCAATCCTCCCGAAAATTACTGAACCTTATTTTATCATTTTTTATAACAAAATGCAATATAAAAAGAACAAAATGCAATATTTTTACAAAGCAGGTATGATACAATCAAGATAAATATACATCTTGGAGGGTAATAAATGAAAATAGTATCGCTTTGTGGTCTTTTGGGATATGGTTACTCTGAAGAAGCACTTAACATTGCATTTTCTGAAAAGGTTGATTATGTGGGCGTTGATGCAGGCTCGACAGACCCCGGACCGTATTATCTGGGCAGTGGAAAATCGTTTACAGACAGAGGTGCAGTCAAGCGGGATTTGGCACTTGCTATGCCTAAGGCCTTAGAGCAAAAAGCCCCCTTTATCATTGGAACGTCAGGTGGAGCAGGTTCAAAAGTGCATACGGATTGGCTCGTCCAAATTATTAAAGAAATTGCGGCAGAGCAAAAGCTTTGCTTTAAGTTGGGTGTTATTTATACCGATGTCGAAAAAAATTATGTTTTGGAAAAACTTAATGCAGGAAAGGTCGTTTCTATGAGCGATGCCTTTCCGTTTGATCAGGCAGCGGTGGAGGAGTCGGAAAAAATTGTGAGTCAGGTGGGAATTGCACCGGTTATCAAATTGTTAGAGGAAAAGGCAGATGTTATCGTTGCGGGCAGAATGTGTGATACGGCAATTTATGCTGCTCCGTGTATTTATGAGGGATATAAAGAGGGGCTTGCATTTCATATGGCAAAGATTATGGAATGTGGTGCAATGTGCTCTGAGCCTGTTGCGGCTGCTGATGTTATGCAAGGATATATGTATGACGATTATTTTGAACTTAAACCTGCAAACCCAATCAGAAAATGTACGGTTGATAGGGTTGCGGCACATACCCTTTACGAGCAGTCAAATCCTTACCTGATTTTTGAGCCGGACGGTGTTTGTGACCTTACAAATTCAAAATTTGAGCAGGTTGATGAGCGCACCGTAAGAGTTACAGGCTCAGTTTTCAGGGCAGCTAAAGAAAAAACACTAAAGCTCGAAGGTGTTAAATGCTCAGGCTACAGAACAATTTGTCCTTCGACCGTATATGATGCAGAAACAATTAAAAATATTGATTCGATCATAAGGACAGTAACAGAATTTGTGAAAGAAAATACAAAAAACACACTTCCTGAAAATAGTTATGAGATTAATTTTAAATTAAACGGCGGAGCAGAAAGTTCTTTAGGTGTAATCATCGATATAGTTGGCAAAACGCAGGAAATAGCAGATACCGTGTGTGCACTTGCCAGAAGTCGAATGCTTCACTGTGACTATGAAGGCAGAAAATCCACAGCGGGTAACCTTGCTTTTCCGTTTTCTCCGTCAGACATCCATGTTGGTGAGGTTTATGAATTTTCTGTATTCCACCTTGTGAAGGTAGATTCTCTTATGGAAACATCTAAAATCTTGATTGAGGAGGTTTAACATGAAAAAACTGATTGATTATACAAAGATCTTAAGAAGTAAAAACGCCGGACCTCTTTTTATCACGTTTGATTTGATTTTTAATTCAAAAGAGGACATGGAATATGTTGAACAAAGGCTTACGAAAGCAGATATTTCAAAAGCCTACGGTGTTTCGGAGGATACAATAGATATTATATCTTACGGTGTTGTCAATTCCATCAAAATAACTTTTCCAAGAAAAAACATAAGCGGAAGTTTGACTGATAATGACATATATGGCTGTCAGCAGCATATGCCGCTTGCAAATATAGAAATATAAAAGGGGGAAACTTTGTGATTAAAACAGATATATACGAACAGGCACTTTTTGAAACCATTAAACGCGGAGCAACAGAGATTTCACCTGACGTAAAAACTGCATTTGAAAAGGCAATCGCTAGGGAAGAAAATCCTGATGCTAAAAATGGATTAGAAGCTACTTTAAAAAGTATGGAAATGTCAAAGGTGAGAGAAAATCCTCTTTGTGTAGACACGGGTTGGCCTATATTTTATTTTAAGGTTGGTAATCAGTGTGAGTTAGAAGGCGGATTTGTAGAGCTTGAAAATGCGGCACGAAGAGCCGTTGCAAAAGCCACAGAGCTTGGGTATTTGCGAGCAACTATGAAACACCCGCTAACCGGTTACGATCCGGGGAACAATATTGGTATGAACATTCCCGATTTTACATATCAGTTTGTTGACGGTGATGCAATAGAGATATCATATGCTGCAAAAGGTGGCGGAAGCGAGTGTTTTGGCGGCACAAGGCATAGAATCGTTGCTTTTGCAGACGGCGTTAAAGGCATAGAAAAATTTGTCATTGAAAGCTTTGTGGCATCTGCAAGAGCAGGCGCTGTTTGTCCACCATCAGTGCTTGGTATAGGTATAGGCGGCACTGCGAATGTTGCGGCAAATCTGGCTAAAGAGGCTGCATGCCTCAGAACCGTTGGTTCAAAGCATCCCGACCCGATGTTTGCAAAAATAGAAGAAGATTTATATGAGGCGATCAACAGCCTGGGAATTGGCATTTTAGGCGCAGGAGGCAGTACCTCGGTGCTTGCTGTCAACGTTGAATATGCATACACCCATATAGCAGGTATAGCCTGTGCAACAAGCACGAACTGTATGGTGGCTCGTCGTGCATCATCAAGAATTGATGCAAGCGGCAGGATATCTCAAATGACAAGTCCCAACTGGTTTGGTGACAGATAGGAGGAATACATATGGCAGAATATCATTTAACATCGCCTTTGACGGATGAAGACGTTACAAAACTGAAATTAGGTGATACTGTATATATAAGTGGTGAGTGCTTTACATGCCGTTCAAGACTTCAAAAATATATTTTTGATGAAAATAACACCCTGCCCTTTGATACAAAAGATCGAAATATTTTGATACATAATGGTCCGATTGTCGTCAAGGAAGAGGGAAAATGGCGTCTTGTTTCATTTATGCCGACCTCAAGCATACGCTTTGAAAAATGGGGGGCAAAAAGCGTCTCGGAATGGGGTCTTAAAATGATTGTGGGCAAAACCACGATGGGCGAAAAAACCGCACAAATGATGAAAGAAAAAAAGTGTGTTCATGTTTCGCCCCGCTCTGTTAGCCCGAATCTCTGGATCGATTCAATAGAGGTGCAGGACGTTTATCTGTATGACGAGCTTGGAAGAATAGAGGCTGCTTGGTTCTTTAAATTAAACGATTTAGGACCCTTTATCGTGGATATTGATGCAGAGGGCAACAATTATTTTGACCGCCTGGACAAAGATATCGCCGATAAAAAAGAGGAAGCGTTAAAAAAACTTGGTATTGACGATTCCTTTGAATTTACTAAATTATATTAAATCAAGGAGTGATCATATGAAAAGTCCGTTTTATCTTAATATTAATGGAAAATATGGTTTAGGTGCCTACGCACAGCCTGACTATCCAACACTTTGTGACCTTCTTTCAGAAATGGATCGCTTGGGTATTTGGCAGACTGTGGCATATCATTTAAATGCCCGTGATTTACACCCGGTATTCGGAAACAGATTTTTATTTGAAGATATCGAGAATACGCCGGGGGCAAAAGAGAGAATTATTCCGGCTCTTGCAGCAAATCCTGCCATGGCGGTAGGCAAGGGAGAGATGGAATATCTGGAGGCTTGTCTTGAGAGCGGCAGGGCGGGCTGTGTTATCATTTTTCCGGTGACCAATCGCTTTCGGATGGTTGAATATCAGCGGTTGTTTGACAGAATTTCGAAATATAAGCCGGTCATTTTGGTAGACATAACCGAAATGACCTCGGATGACAGGGAAGATTTAGCACACATTGCACCCCTGTATCCGGAGCTTTCATTTGTGGTTAAGGATGTTATGTGGTGGAACTATTCCTGTGTTTTTGACCTTATGAAGCGCACAAATAATGTGTATTGCGATATTTCATGGTTGCATACCCGGGATGCTATTAAAATGATTTGTGAACATGTGAGCCCGAAGAGGGTTGTTTTCGGCGTAGGGTTTCGCGCACATAGTGCAGCGGCGGTTGCATCTCTTTCTTGGTCAAAAATTTCCCAGAAAGAAAAAGATGAGATTGCATGGAGTAATTTTGCATCATTGCTTCCTGAGACAGAAAAAAACCGGGTTACCAAAAATCGCAGGCAGATTGAGGATCGAATAGACAATCGGTTCTGGAAGGATTTCATACAAGAAAAGAGCTTGCAGGACGTTTTGGTGATTGATGCCCATACGCATATTGGTCCCTTTAACAGAAGCTGGTATTTAGTTGAGAATGAAATTGAAGACCAGATAGCTGTTTTAAAAGAGGAAATGGAGCGCTTTGGCATCTCACAAATCATTTCTCAGCCTGAAACGGCTCTTTTTGGTCAGCCTATTGTTGGCAATGAAATGGTAGAAAGCAAAATTGATGACTGTCAGCGGTTCCGGGGAAATTTAGTATTTAACCCGATTTATTCTCACTTATACACAGAAGAGCTACTTAACCATTTCTTTCAGGGTGGTTATTTCTGCGGATTTAAGCTGCTTCCTGAATACCTCGGCGTGCCGGTGGAAGATGAACGCTTTAAACCGGCTTATGAATATGCCAACCAACATTCCATGCATATTCTGTTTCATTCCTTTGATGACGGGGACTGTGGAACGGCTATGCAGATTGCCGAGGTTGCCAAGCAATATCCAAATGCAACCTTTATTATTGGTCATACAGGTGGTGGAACCAAAGGGCGTCGTCAGTGTGAAGCTATTGCCAAGGATTCGCGCTATGCAAACTGTGTTTTTGAATTTTGTGGTAGCTTTACAACCGATATCCGCTGGGAAGACTCCCTTAAAGAAATTGACTATAAGCGTGTTGTATTCGGTACAGACACCTATGTTCATGATGTTGCTTGGGAAATGGGAAGACTGCTGTCTCTTGATATTCCTGAGAAGCAGATTGAGCAGATTTTAGGTGTAAATATGCAACGGATTTTAGAAAAAACACGGCTTCCTAAATAAAAAGTAATTTTGAAAAGAGGCTGTAGCCAAATGCTACAGCCTCTTTTTAGAATCTTACCTTTTTTGTATATTTATTTTATGGGCGAAGTCCCATGCCACCCTCTAAAGTCAGGGTCTCACCGGTTAAATATTTAAAATCAGGATGTGCAAGCTGTACGCAAACACGACCGATTTCCAGCTCTGGGTCGCCATAATGCCCGGCAGGGGGCATTTTCACATTGGCTTTGAAAGCGTCAGGATATGCCTTTTCAAAGTTTTCAAGCTGTGCGGTCCAGGCAAGGGGACAAATGATATTAACGTTGATGCCGTCTTTTGCCCATTCTGTTGCAGCAACGCGGCTCAGTCCACGAATACCTTCTTTAGCGGCGGCATAAGCGCACTGACCAAAATTGCCAAACAAGCCGGCACCGGAAGCGAAGTTGATGACACTACCTTTTGCTTCTGCCAAATAGGGATAGCAGGCCTTCATGTAGTAAAATGTTGCATATAATCCGGAATAAATGGCTAAATCGAACTGCTCGGTGGTGTGGTCTGCCAGGGTAACACCTGAAGCAGAAGCCTGGGCGTTGTTAATTAACACATCAATTCTACCAAAGGCTTCGATGGTCTTCTCAACAACGCTATTTACGACAGCTAAGTTATCAGCACCTACGTTCACATCGGCCTGCATAACCAACACCTTCACGCCGTATAAGCGTTGAAGTTCTTCTTTAGCAGCCTCTAATTTTTCAACATTGCGACCTGTAATCACAATGTTTGCGCCTTCTTTTGCGTAAGCTGTGGCAATGCCATAACCAATGGAGCCGCATCGGCCATTGCTTAAAACGGCGCGACCTGCGCCGGTGATTAAAACGGTTTTATCTTTTAAAAAACTCATATTTTCGTGTTCCTTTACAATTTATTTTGTATTGTTATTATAACCCATTCATCAAGTTTTTGTCAACACCGGATATTTTATATATTTTAACGCATTTTTTTTATTAAAGAATATTCAAAAACAGAAAACTGCAACACCAAGAAAATGCTGATGTTGCAGTTTTTGCATGTCTTCAATATTTGACTACAATGGAAAATTTATTTCTCCAAAGTTTTCATGGTCGGAAACAGCAGTACATCGCGGATGGCGGCAGAGTCCGTCAAAAGCATGCACATACGGTCGATACCAAAGCCGATACCGCCTGTGGGGGGCATACCGATTTCCAATGCGTTCATAAAGTCTTCGTCGGTGGTGTTTGCTTCTTCGTCACCCTGCGCTAAAAGCTCTTCCTGAGCACGGAAGCGTTCACGCTGATCGATGGGGTCGTTAAGCTCAGAATAAGCATTTGCCATTTCCCAACCGTTCATGAAGAATTCAAAACGCTCTACATATTCCGGATTTTCCGGCTTTTTCTTTGTCAGGGGAGAAATCTCAATGGGATGGTCCATGACAAAAGTGGGTTGAATCAAGTGTTCTTCAGCATATTCTTCAAAGAAAAGGCTTAAGATATCGCCCTTCTTGTGACGGTCTTCAAACTGTACGTGGTGTTCCTTAGCTACAGCGCGTGCTTCTTCCAAAGTATGAATTTCGTTAAAGTCTACGCCGGCATATTTTTTAACGGCGTCTACCATGGTGATTCTTTCAAAGGGCTTGCCCAAATCCATTTCCACTCCGTTATAAACGATAGTGGTGGTACCAAGTACCTCCTGGGCAACGTGACGATACAGATTTTCGGTTAAATCCATCATGCCGTGATAATCGGTGTATGCCTGATAAAGCTCCATCAGAGTAAACTCAGGATTATGACGGGTATCTAAGCCTTCGTTACGGAATACACGACCAATTTCATAGACCTTTTCAAGTCCGCCTACAATGAGACGTTTTAAATAAAGTTCTAAGGAAATGCGGAGCTTGAAATCTTCGTTTAAAGCATTAAAATGAGTTTCAAAAGGACGAGCAGCAGCACCACCGGCGTTGGCAACCAGCATGGGTGTTTCAACCTCTAAAAAGCCCTGATTATTTAAATAATTACGAATACTTGCAATGATTTTTGAACGCTTAATGAAAGTATCTTTAACATCCGTGTTCATAATTAAATCCACATAGCGCTGACGGTAGCGAATGTCGGTATCAGTTAAGCCGTGGAATTTCTCGGGCAGAGGCTGCAGGGATTTGGACATTAAGGTGTAGCTATCAACCTTAACGGAAATTTCACCGGTTTTGGTGGTGAAAACTTCGCCGGTTGCACCTAAGATATCACCAATGTCCAGCTTCTTAAATGCATCATAGCTTTCGCCCAACAAATCCATTTTAACAAACAGCTGAATGCGTCCATCAATATCCTGCAAATCACAGAACATAACCTTACCCATACCGCGTTTAGACATCAGTCGGCCGGCAACCGTTACTTTTTTGCCTTCTAAGGCGTCATAATTTTCTTTGACCTGCAAGGTGGAGTGGGTTGTTTCAAATTTAACCACTTCAAAGGGATCTTTGCCGGCTGCCTGTAAGTCTTTCAGCTTGTCGCGGCGGATTTGTAAAATCTCATTTAAATCTGTTTCATGTGCTTGCTGTTGCATGGAAAACCTCCCGGGAATTTATCTCTTTTATTTTTGGTAAAATCATACACCTAACATTATACTACAAATTATTGCTTTTGTAAAACCTTATTTTAAAAAAATTTACAAATTCCTTGCAAACCGAGTAAAAACTATTGATTTTTTTGTATAAGATGGTATAATATTTATGTGTGTACTTTTTGATTTGAACAGTTAAGGAGATGTATATATTGGAAAAAATAGTGGTTAAGGGAGGCAAACGGCTTTGCGGCGAAGTGACCGTCAGCGGAGCAAAAAATGCCGCCGTTGCAATTATACCTGCTGCTATTTTGGTTGATGGTGTTTGTACCATTGAAAACGTACCGAACATCAAAGATGTTCAGGTGATTGCAAAAATTCTGGAGTTTATGGGTGCCGGCGTTACATATTTAGACGCCTATACGCTACAGATTGATTGCCGTAGTATTGACAAGCAAACAGCACCTTATGATATGATGCGGAAGATGCGTGCTTCTTATTACTTATTGGGTGCACTGTTAGGGCGTTTTCATAAGGCGAACGTCACCATGCCCGGTGGTTGTTATTTTGGTCCCAGGCCCATTGACCAGCATATCAAAGGTTTTGAAGCGCTGGGTGCTGTGGTTCGGCAGGACAGTGATGTGATTATTGCTGAGGCAGAAAAGCTCTGTGGTACCAGTATTTATCTGGATACTGTCAGCGTGGGTGCTACAATCAACATCATTTTGGCAGCGACCTTGGCAGAAGGTGTTACAACCATTGAAAATGTAGCAAAAGAGCCACATATTGTGGATTTGGCAAACTTCTTAAATGCAATGGGTGCCAACATTAAGGGCGCCGGTACGGACGTGATTCGTGTCACCGGCGTGAAAAAGCTTAAGGGTGGTAGCTATTCGATTATTCCCGACCAGATTGAAGCCGGCACCTTTATGGTTGCGGCAGCAGCCACCGGCGGCAATGTACTGGTGAGGAACATCATTCCCAAGCACATGGAATCTGTCAGTGCCAAGCTGACAGAGATTGGTGCAAAAGTCACAGAATATGATGATAGCATTCGCGTAGAGGGTAGTGGCAACATTTCGGGTGTTAACATTAAAACCCTGCCTTATCCCGGTTTTCCGACGGATATGCAGCCGCAGATTGTGTCGCTGCTTTCAGTTGCCAAAGGTGTCAGCCTGGTGACGGAAGGTGTTTGGGACAGTCGCTTCCAATATGTGGGTGAACTGCTTCGCATGGGTGCTAACATTCGTGTGGATGGCAAAACAGCTTATATCACCGGTGTTGACCACTTAGAGGGCGCTCCTGTTCGGGCAACGGACTTGCGTGGCGGTGCCGGTATGGTCATTGCAGGCCTCATGGCAGAGGGTATCACGGAAATTACGGACTTAGAACATATTGACCGTGGTTATGAAAAAATGGAAGACAAATTCAAGGCGTTGGGTGCTGATATTTGCCGCGTTTCAGAATAAGTCATATAATTCCCGCTTTGCTTCTCCACAGGCAGAGCAGTGGATTGATAAGAGTTTTTGTGGAAGAAAGGCTATGGAATTTAAAATGAAGAATTGTAAAATTATGTTGGCTGGTTTTGGTGGACAAGGTATTTTGTTTGCCGGTAAAGTTTTGGCATATGCAGGTCTGAAAGTAGGCAGAGAGGTTTCCTGGTTGCCCTCTTATGGCCCTGAAATGCGTGGCGGCACAGCGAATTGCAGCGTGGTTATCTCTGACAAGCCTGTTGGTTCTCCGGTTATTCCCAATCCTGATGTGTTAATTGCTATGAACCGTCCTTCATTAGATAAATTTGAAGACACCCTGCCTGCCGGCGGTATCATTATTGCTGATAGTTCTATGGTAGACAGAGAAGTGGCTCGCACAGATTTGAATGTCATTAAAATCCCTGCCAGAGAAATGGCATTGGAAGCAGAACTCGGCAATCTTGCTAACATGGTTATTGTTGGTCGCTTGATTAAGGAAACCGGTTTATATACCTTAGATGAAATCAAAGCCGGTCTTGAAAAGAGTATTCCGCCGACGAAAGCTGCTTTGTTTGAAAAGAATGTAAAGGCCATTGAACTTGGCTATCAACATGCATAATTCATCCTTTACATATAATGACAGTCGCGTTTTGTCAGCTGATTGCTTGACAGAAACAGGTCTTGTTCGTCATGGCTTTTCTACGCGCGTGGGCGGAACAAGTGAAGGAACTTTCTCGTCTTTGAATTTAGGACTGTATACAAAAGACGATTTTGAAAATGTTCGTAGTAATTTTGCCTTGTTCTGCAACGATGTTGGTGTTGACCCGACGCGTTTGGCAATGGTTCAGCAGGTTCACAGCACCAAAATCGTTGTTGCGCGCGCTTCTGATTGTGGCGTGGGATTGGAAAACCCTGAGACATTGCCCATGGTTGATGGGCTTGTGACCAATGAACCCGGCGTATGTCTGGCGACATTTTGTGCAGACTGTACGCCGATTTTGATGCTCGACCCAGTGAAAAAGGTGATTGCCTCCGTTCATTCCGGTTGGCGCGGCACCTTAGGACAGATTGTAGCAGAAGCTGTTCGTGTCATGGTGGAGACCTGTGGCTCTGTGGCAGAACATATTGTGGCTGTTATGGGTCCATCCATTAAGCAGTGTCACTTTGAAGTGGATGAGGATGTATATCTTTTGTTTCGTGAGAGGTTTGGAACCACATTTGAAGAAAATGTGAAACAAAAAGGACAAAAATATTATATTGATACCGATGCGTTAAATCGTAAGACCCTGCTTTCGGCAGGGCTTTTGCGTCATAATATTCACACTTGCCCGATTTGTACCTACTGTGATGAACGGTTCTTTTCTCACCGCAGAGATGGTGAAACCGGACGGATGTGTGCGATGATTGAGCTAAAAGCTTAAAAACAACAAAGGAAGAGGTGGCGACATGGAACGTGTGGTTCTGGTTGTTGATGATGAAAAACCGATTCTTGACATTTTGAGATTTAATTTGGAAAAAGAGGGATTTAAGGTCCTTGGTGCCGGTGATGGCGAAATGGGTTTAAACCTGGCACTGACAGAAAATCCCGATTTAATTTTACTTGATATTATGCTTCCTAAAATGGATGGTTTCGACGTTTGCAAGCGCATTCGTGAAAAATCCAACGTGCCGATTATTATGATTACGGCAAGGGAGGAAGAAGTGGATAAGGTGCTTGGTTTAGAATTGGGCGCAGATGATTATATTACCAAACCCTTTAGCGTGCGTGAACTTTTGGCGCGTGTCAAGGCGAATATGCGTCGCTTTGCGGGTGATGCTAAGGAAGAAGCATCTGATTTAATTCAGGCAGCTTCCGATTTGGTGATTAATACCACAAAATATGAGGTTATAAAAAACGGCGTCGTTTTAGATTTGACTTTGCGTGAATATGAGCTGTTAAAGTTTTTGGTTACGCAGCCGAATCGCATCTTCTCCCGTGAAGCATTGCTCTCCAGTGTGTGGGGTTATGAGTTTTACGGTGATGTGCGTACGGTGGATGTTACCGTGCGTCGCCTGCGTGAAAAAGTAGAGGACGATTCCAGTAATCCGCGCTATATTCTGACCAAACGAGGCGTTGGATATTATTTTAACAAATCAGCAGAATAATTCAGAGAGGGTATCGTATGTTTAAGAGCCTACAATGGAAAATGGTGGCGATTTTTGTTCTGTTGGTACTTGCAATTATATCTGTGTCGGGAACGTTTTTGGTTTTGTCGGTTACGGATTCTTATCACCACTTGTTTGTTGATGAAATGAATTCAATTTTTACCGATTCCTTCCTCAGTCAGTTGAAAACGGGAACCGACCGGGACGAAGCTTATTTGCAGAACGTTTTAAAAGCATATTTGCCTCGTATGGGTATTGACTCATATCGAAATTATTATATTATTTCAGCGGCAGATAACACCATTGTTGACACTTCGGCAGATGAGGCAGTTCCGCATGCAAACCGAACGACGAACTTTATTGCGGCCCTTTCGGGCTCGGTCGGCAATCGGGTCAGCGTGCAGGCGAAAATCATGGATTTTGCCGTGCCTATTCGTGGTGACAGTTATTCCTATATCATTTATGTCTGTGATACCAAAGAGGAACTAACAGTTATTATCCAGCGGATTTACAGCATTATTCTGCAAGCTCTTTTGTTAGGTGTTGCCATTGCGCTGATTATGGGCTATTTTCTGTCCCGTACCATTACAACACCCATTGCTAATCTGACTAAGAAAGCAAAACGATTGGCAGAAGGGGAGTTTGAGACGAAGATTGAGGTTAAGTCTGACGATGAGATTGGCACCTTGACAGAAGCCTTTAACGACATGTCCTCTAAGTTGCAGGTTGCTATGCTGCAAATGTCGACGGAAAAAAACAAGGTAGAAGCAATTTTGCTGAATATGACAGACGGCGTCATGGCCTTTGCTACTGACGGCAGCGTCATTCACATCAATCCCACGGCACGAAAAATGTTTGGATTGTCAGACGCGGATGAAATTGAGTTTGACTCTTTTTTCAGCAGCCATAATGCAGACATTCATCTGGGTGACATGTTGTATTTGGAAGATAATCGTTTCGCAGAGCGTGATATCGACCTGAGGAATCTTTCGATTAAAGCCAGCTTTGTGGTTTTTGAGGATGAATTTGACAACACCGGCGGCGTTTTGGTGGTGCTACACGATGTTACGAAGCAGCAAAAGTTAGAAAATTCCCGAAGAGAATTTGTCGCAAATGTGTCTCATGAGCTCAGAACGCCACTGACTACCATTAAATCTTATGCCGAAACCATTTTAGATATGGTAGAGGGTTCAGATGTGCCTGTCACATTTGTGAATACAATTTTAAACGAAACAGATCGCATGACAAGGCTGGTTAAGGATTTGCTGGTGCTATCCAGTTTAGAGCATGCAGACCAACTGAATAAAAGCAGTTTTTCTATGTCGTCTTTGGTACGCGACGTTGTAGATACATTAGAATTAGTTGCCAAAGAACAAGGTCATAGGCTGACCTTGAAAATTTCGAGTCCTTTTAAAGGTATGTTTTACGGCGATCGTGACAGATTAGAACAGCTTTTATATAACATTATATCCAATTCAATCAAATACACGCCCAACGGCGGTAAAATTCAGGTAACAGCCGGTCAGGAATATCATAATGTTTTGATTAAAGTGAAAGATAACGGTATTGGTATTCCTGAAAAAGATTTGGGCAGACTGTTTGAGCGTTTTTATCGTGTAGATAAGGCGCGTAGCCGTGAAAAAGGCGGAACCGGCCTTGGTCTTGCAATTTCAAAAGGCATCGTAGACGGTCATGGTGGCAATATTTCGGTTACCAGTGAAGTCAATCGTGGTACGGAAGTGACGATTACGCTTCCGATTTTATCCCCGGAAATTGATGCGGCTTTGAAGAGTGAACTGGAATCATAGTCATAAAATGTAAAAGTAACATAATCTGTCCGTAACAGTTTTGTAAAAAATATGTGCTATAATAAACATACGGTGTCATATTTACAAATAGGACCCAAAATGTTTTTTCTATCAAAAATGAGTCAGGAGGTGCTGTAAACCATGCAAAAGAAACTTAAAAAAGCAAGTGCAATGCTGTTGCTTATTGTCTTTTTGTTCAGTATGTCGCTGAATGTTTTTGCATCACCGGATGTTTTGCCGGGTGATGTTGCATCAACGGTTGCCGACCTGATAACGCTAAAGGCTCCTGAACAGCTAACATCTTCAACAACGAACAAGAAGTTGCCGATTTCCGCAACTGCTCCTCAGGGCACCTTGGTTACGGTATATCGGTATAATCCCTCAACAGGGTGCTACCATAAAATTGTAACAAACGATGTACCCTTAGAATCTCTTGTTGGTTCAACTACGTTGTTTGCCGGTCAGGTTGATTTAACAGCCGGTTCAAACAAGTTTATTATCCGTGGCGCCGTAGATGATACGATTTACACGGTAGTCAATTTCGAAGTAAACATGTTAAATGAAGGTTTTATGAACCGAATTAAAAGTGTTATCAGTGTCATTTTCAACTAAATAATGTAAAGCGAAGGGGCGTCTTGGTGGTTTTGAATCTTGTGATTTAAAAACAACGGATGCCCTATTTTCATTTTTAAATGTCTACTGTGGGAAAGGGGGAAAACGGGTGCTGAAAAAGTCCTTAAAAAACATTTTGCTTGTGTGTTCTGTGCTCGTGGCGTTTATTTTGCTTTTTCAAATTTGGTTCAGCAGCTATTTTCTGCCTAACGGATATGATTATGTGATGTCCGGTGTGAACCGTTATGTGGTCAGCCCCATCAGATCGTTGTTTCAATGGGGTGAAAATGAAGACTTTTCTCAAAACTTCAGAGATATGTTCAGACCCGAAAAAATTGTTTTGAATGTTTCGGGAGAACGTCGCGTTTTTCGCGAGGAAGAATCAGGCTTTGAAGCTGCCCGTAACTATGCAGATTCTCTGCTTTCTGACTTTCTTTCCGGAAAAGTTACGCTCAAAAACAGAGAAACTGTTACAATGGAAGAATATACAGCAGTTCTGCGTGGAAAATCTATTTATGTAGATTACGGAAAAAGTTGTGATTATCGATTGTTTTCGTTTGCAACCTGCGGTGAAGCGCAAAAACGATATGCTGATGACTTAAAATCTGTCAGCAGCTACATTCTCAGTATGCATGACGGGATTATGAACGACGTTTCTGTTTTTATTTATGACAAACAAAATGGTAATATTTATCGCTATGTTGTGGAAATGGACAAAGCTTCCATTGACGCAAATCTGGCTGAGTTGTTACTGATCTCTCCATCAGAACTAACCCCGTCTTATTCTTTTGAACTGAATTTTCATAAATCTCAGGAGCAGGCACCGGCAAAGGTTCTGTTTGAGCCAACGATTCTAATGGATGTCAGCACGAACAGCTTGCCTTCGGTGCGTCCTTCTTCTGTGGATATAACCGAAACTTTCAGCACAGACTTGTTGCGCATGTTTTCGATTAATACTCGAGCAATGTGGCGTTATACTGACTTAAGCGGTGCCAGAGTGTTTGTTGAAAATGATGCAACACTTACTTTATATCCTGATGGATTTTTAAGCTATCAAGTGGAACCGAGCGGACGCGGACTCAGTCTGTCTACTGTAAAGGGTACATATGACATCTACGCAGCAGCGGCAGATGCGGTAGATTTTGTAACAGAGCTCTGTGGGTACATGCCTGCTGATTTTTATGAGCATTTGCAGATACGGTCGGATTTGTTAGAAAATGCTGCCAACCAGGGCACATATACCATTATATTTGATTATTGCATGAACGGCGTTCCTGTTCGCTATCAGCAGGAAAATGGCTATGCGCATGCAATCAAAATGGAACTGGAAAACGGTCACTTGAAGTCTTATCAGCAATATATTACAACCTATGAAAATGAGCGTAATGGTGAAGAAAAAGCGTTATTGCCGCTTCTGAATGCTGCAGACATGCTTGTAGATGTATTATACCGCGAGCCGGAACCGTTACAGATTTGGCAGATTGCACCATGCTATATTGCTGCCGGACAAGGAGATTTAGTTCCTAAGTGGAGTGTGTTTGTTGATGAGAGCGAACAGATTGTGGGGTGACGGAGCATGAATTGGGGAAGAGCCAAAACCATTTTAATTGTTTTGTTTCTGATGACCGATGTTTTTTTATTGGTCGTTATGCTGCAAACTCATTTTAATACCACCCGGCTGTCAGAAGATATACTTACACAAACGGTGCAGATTTTAACAACGAAGAATATACAGGTGGAAGCAAAGCAGATTCCTCAAAAACGCATTAGGAATCAAAATGTGGTTCTGGAGAATTTCTTCTGTCGACCCGGCGAGGCGGCACAAAGTATCTTAGGGTCTGATGCTCGGTTGATTTCAGAAGAACCGTCACAGTATGCCTATACCTTTGAGAGTGATACAGGAACGCTGACAATACAAAGCAGCAGTTTTTCTTATATCAGCAGACAACAGTCAAAACCCTATGAGAAAGATAGCACGCCTAGAGAGGAAAAATTAAAAGAAAACGTTTTGAAGTGCTTAAGCAATTTAGGCTTTCGTGGCGAAGGAATACAGATTACTGAAATGGCAGTAGAGCAGGGCGTTGTGCGCTGCATGGCAATGCCTTGTTATGAAAAAAATCTGATTCATGGAATCTCCATGCATATCGTGGCCGATTGTGAGAAAATTCTATCCTTAGAGGGAAACTGGTTTGAAGCAATTTCAAGTGAGATGCATGAAGAAACGTTGCTTGATGTTACGTCCATTTTGGTGGAATTTATGTACCACAAGCAAGGTCGTGCAACTCGAATTGAAGACATCAGCCATGGCTATTATGTGGCAGAGGAATATCTAAACAGTCAGGAATTTACGGCTGCTCCTGTATATATAATCAAAGAAAGTAGCGGTGCAGTCAGTTTTTTTGATGCAAGCGCGGGAACGTTTATTGAATAAAAAGGAAGTAGAGGGACAACGATGTTAGTAGATGTTGCAGAAATTAAAATTCAATCAGGAAACGGCGGAAACGGTTTGGTTTCCTTTCACCGTGAAAAATATGTAGCGGCAGGTGGCCCTGATGGAGGAGACGGCGGCAAGGGTGGAGACGTTATATTTGTTGCTGATTCACGGCTCTTGACCTTGATGGATTTTCGTTATAAAAAGGAATATAAAGCTCAAAATGGTGGAGATGGCAGAGGCAAAAAATGTACCGGCAGCAATGGCAGTGACATGCTGATCTATGTGCCTGTGGGTACGCTTGTGAAAGATGCTGAAACAGACAGAGCTATTGCGGATTTAAATCAAGACGGAGCCCGGTTCGTTGCTGCACGAGGCGGCAACGGTGGCTGGGGGAATGTCCATTTTGCGACCCCGACCAGACAGGTTCCGAAATTTGCAAAGCCCGGTCAACGTGGTATCAGTCGCCGCATTAAATTAGAGCTAAAGCTTTTGGCTGATGTAGGTTTAGTTGGTTTTCCCAATGTGGGAAAATCCACCTTGCTTTCAGTTGTCAGCAGTGCAAAACCGAAAATTGCCAACTATCATTTTACTACGTTAGAGCCGAACTTGGGCGTCATTTCTGTGGGTGAAGCCAAAAGCTTTGTGATGGCAGATATCCCCGGTATTATTGAAGGAGCCAGCCAAGGAATCGGTCTGGGACACGAATTTTTAAGGCACGTTGAACGGACGAGACTGCTCTTGCACTTGGTGGATGTATCCGGTATTGAAGGAAGAAATCCCATAGAGGATTTTGATACAATTTGCGAGGAAATGCGTTTGTATAATCCGGATTTGGCAGAAAAACCGCAGATTGTGGTTGCCAATAAAACAGATATCATAACCGATCCTGATGCTTACGAAGCTTTTAAGCAGGAGATTGAAAACCGAGATCTCTTGTTATTTGAAATTTCGGCAGCAACCAAGAAGGGTACTCGTGAGCTGATGTCGTTTGTTTTCGGCTGCCTGCAGGAATTGCCGGTGCCGGAACAAACAGTCTATGAAGATACCATTGAACCCGTGGAGGCAGATGATTCCATTACGATTATATGTGACGGTGATGTATATTGCGTTGAGGGCGGCAGAGCGGATCGCATCGTGGCAAGCACCAACTTTTCTGATTACGAATCTCTGCAGTTCTTCCAACGTTCTCTACGTGATTCCGGTATTATTGACGAGTTGGAGCAAACAGGTATCAATGAGGGCGACACGGTCCGTATTGGTGAACTGGAATTTGAGTATGTGAAGTGAGGGAGCATCATGAACAGCCTGACGATGACCGCGAAAGCAAAGATCAATTTGTTTTTGAAGGTCTTAAATAAACGGCAGGACGGCTATCATAACATTGAAAGTATTATGCAGCTTGTGAATTTTGGCGATAAAGTTACCGTGACCCACACAAAAGAATCGGGCATTTCTATTGATTCAAGCGACCGAACCTTGCCAAGTGATGAGGGTAACATTGCCTATCGGGCAGCAGCACTGATGCAGAAAACTTTTGATATAGAGGGTGGATTTCACATTCGCTTGGATAAAAAAATTCCCGTGGCAGGTGGTCTTGCCGGTGGCAGTACCAATGCGGCTGCGGTTATGCACTTAGTTAACAACTTATGTAAGCTGAATTGCACGACCAAGCAACTTGCTCAGTTAGGTGTTACCTTGGGAGCAGACGTGCCGTTTTGTATCTATGGTAGTCCTGCCTTAACAGAGGGAATTGGTGAAAAAATCACGCCCGTTAAGGGTCTTTCTGATTGTCATATTCTGTTGGTAAATCCCGGTGTGGGTGTGAGTACGGCAGAAATATATAAGGCTTTAGATGAAGAAAATTCTCCTGTAGACGGTGATGTGAGAAAACTGGCTCGGTATCTTGAGGCTGGTGATATAAACTCGGCTTTTGGTGAAATGAAGAATGTTATGGAATCGGCGGCTGTTTGTCAGTGCCATCAGATTTCAGAACTGCTTACAAAGCTCCGAGATGCGGGCGCTGTACATAGCATGATGAGTGGAAGTGGCGCTACCTGTTTTGGTATCTTTGTCGAAAAGCCGGATGAGAAAGAAATGCGAGCCGTATTCGGCGAAGATTTTGTGGCGTTAACCACGCCATCGGAATCTGTTTTTTCATAATTTGCTGTGTTGGGAGTGGAAATATGAAGATTGTTTTGCAAAGGGTGCTTAGCGCTCAGGTTGAAGTTGACGGTGTTGTCACAGGGAAAATTGACAGAGGCTATCTCCTGCTTTTGGGCGTTTCAAATAATGATACAAAAGAAATTGCTGATAAAATGATTGAAAAGATTGCCCGGCTTAGAATTTTTGAGGATGATTGTGGCAAGGTTAATTTAAGCATTGGCCAGGTTGGAGGTGGCGTGCTGGTGGTTTCGCAGTTTACACTGTATGCCGACTGTCGTAAGGGGAATCGCCCAAGCTTTACAAACGCCGGCAGCCCGGCTTTTGCAGAGGAATTATATGAATATGTTCTCATGCGTTGCAGGGAGTTATTTTCTCAAACAGAACATGGTATTTTTGGTGCTGAAATGAAGGTATCGTTAGTCAATGACGGACCCTTTACGTTGGTTTTAGACAGTCGGGATATTTTGCCGGTGTGACATAATTTTATCAAAGAGTGAGGAGTAAAGAATATGAAAAGAATTGGCAGTTTATTAATGGTTGTGCTGTTGTGCATTTGTGTGCTTGGTGGTTGTCAGTCAGATTCATCACAGCAGGAGCACAGTTTTGTACAACTGACGCTTGAAAAAGGGAACGTGGTGATTGAGTTATATCCGGAAATTGCCCCTAAAAGCGTAAAGCTTTTTTTAGAATGTGTTAAATCAGGATATTATGACGGAAAGGTATTTCACCGCAGCCTTCCCGGGTTTATTCAGGGTGGATCTGCCGATGGTTTTGGTGTTGGTGGCTATGGAAAAGCCGTGCAGGGTGAGTTCACGGAAAACGGCTTTGAAAACAACTTAAAGCATGAACGCGGCGTTATTTCATTAGCCAGAACGGAAAACCCTAACTCAGCCAGCGGACAGTTCTTTATTATGACTGCAGCAGAACCGGCTTTTGATGGCAGATATGCAACCTTTGGTAAGGTGGTGGAGGGCATTGAGTTTGTAGATGAGATTGAAGCTATGCCCACAAGAGGCTATGCCAATGATGAATTGGTTACTAAACCAGTCATCGTTAAAGCGGAGATTTTAAAGGATTACGTACCGGAATCCTCTCAAAAAGAGTAAAAATATATAAATTATTTTGCTATTTTACAATTTTTTATGTTTAATGAAGAAAATTTTGAAAAAAACGAAAATAACACTTGCATATTTTGTTACAATATTGTAAAATGTATATTGATAATTTAATAACAAATTTTTAGGAGGTTTTACGACTATGGCAGTAAAAGTAGGTATTAATGGTTTTGGTCGTATCGGTCGTCTGGCTTTCAGACAGATGTTCGGTGCAGAAGGATATGAGGTTGTTGCAATCAACGATTTAACAAGCCCCAAAATGCTGGCTCACTTGTTAAAGTATGATTCCGCTCAGGGTAAATACGCTCTGGCTGATACCGTTTCTGCTGGTGATGATTCCATCACCGTTGACGGCAAGACCATCAAAATTTATGCTGAAAAAGACGCTGTAAACATTCCTTGGGGCGCTTTGGATGTAGACGTTGTATTAGAATGCACAGGTTTCTACACCTCTAAGGAAAAGGCTTCTGCTCACTTGACTGCAGGTGCTAAGAAGGTTGTTATTTCTGCTCCCGCTGGTAACGATCTGCCCACCGTTGTTTACAACGTTAACCACAACATTTTAACTAAGGATGACAAAGTTATTTCTGCAGCTTCCTGCACAACAAACTGCTTGGCTCCCATGGCTAAGGCTCTGAATGATTACATGCCCGTTGAAAGCGGTATCATGTCTACCATTCACGCTTACACTGGCGACCAGATGATCTTAGACGGTCCTCAGAGAAAGGGTGACCTGAGAAGATCCAGAGCAGGTGCTATCAACATCGTTCCCAACTCCACCGGTGCTGCTAAGGCTATTGGCCTGGTTATTCCCGAATTAAACGGCAAGCTCATCGGTTCCGCTCAGCGTGTTCCGACCCCGACCGGTTCTACCACAATCCTGGTTGCAGTTGTTAAGGGTCAGGCTACTGTTGAAGGTATCAACGCTGCTATGAAAGCTGCTGCAAATGAATCTTTTGCATACAACGAAGATGAAATCGTTTCTTCCGATATCGTCGGCAGCCGCTTTGGTTCTATCTTTGATGCAACTCAGACCATGGTAACCAACATGGATAACGGTTACTCTCAGGTTCAGGTTGTTTCCTGGTATGACAACGAAAATTCTTATACCAGCCAGATGGTTAGAACCATTAAGTATTTTGCTGAATTAGGTTAATTCAATAAGATGAAAAAATGCCGCACGAAATAGTGCGGCATTTTTTGTTGCATAAAGTAAGAGGATTGCGCGCTTTTGCGGCAATCCTCTTACTTTATGTATGTTTATTCGGATTTTGCTTTCAGTAAGTCGCGAATTTCCGTCAGCAGTTCTTCCTGTGAAGGTCCTTTGGGTTCTTCAACGATTTCTTCTTCAACCTTTTTGCGGGTAATCTTGTCTTTTGCTTTGTTAATCAGCTTCACGAACAGGAAAATGGAAAAAGCAATGATTAAAAAGTCAATCACATTCTGGATAAAGTTACCGTAAGCGATAGCAGCTTCTGGTTTGATGATTTTGTCCCCGTCTTTCACAGCTTCTTTCAGCACCCATTTTAAGGATTTGAAATCCATGCCGGCAGTGACATATCCGAAGAAGGGCATGATGATGTCGTTGACGATGGAGGTGACAATTTTGCCGAATGCACCGCCGACAATAACACCAATGGCCATGTCCAGCACGTTGCCTTTTAAGGCAAATTCTTTAAATTCTTTTAACATGATTCTTTTCTCCTTTGTTTAAAAAATCTCGCTGACGACTGCCTGCATTTCGGCAAAGGTCGAAGCGGAAAATGCTTTGTTTTTAGCGGCAGCGGAGTGGGGGATGCCCTTTAGATACCAAGCAATGTGTTTTCTCGCCTCCAACATGCCTAAGTGCTCACCTTTGTATTGAACCAACAAACTTAAATGCCGCAAAATAGTTTCTTTTTTTTCTTCTTTTGAAATCGGTTTGTAGGAGCCGTTTGCAAGATATTCCTGAATTTGGCGAAATAAGAACGGGTTTCCCTCAGCGCCTCTGCCAATCATCACGCTGTCACAACCGGTTTCCTGCTTCATAGCCACCACATCACCAGGACAAGTAATGTCGCCGTTGCCGATGACAGGGATGGAAACAGCTTGCTTTACGGCGGTAATATCCGCCCAGTTTGCTTTGCCACTATAAAACTGCTGACGAGTTCTGGCGTGAAGCGTAATGGCAGTAACGCCCTCGCTTTCTGCAAGTTGTGCCAGTTCCACGCAATTTTTAGAATTTTCATCCCAACCGGAACGAAATTTGATGCTCAGCGGTACAGAAAGCTCACGCACGACTGCACGCAGCACTGCACCGGCGCGTGTTACATCACGCCCTAAAGCGGCACCGTCACCATTCGTGACAATTTTAGGTGTGGGGCAGCCCATGTTAATGTCAACAGCCTGAGCGCCCTGCTCCTGAACAAAAACAGCCGCTCGCGCCATAATTTCAGGCTCGTTGCCGAAAATCTGGACAATCAAGGGTGCTTCCTTTTCGTGAGTCTGGAGCAGCTTATTTGTTTTTTTATCCCGATATTCAATCCCCTTAGAGCTAATCATTTCTGAAATAGTTACGTCGACACCAAAGTCTTTACAGATAAGGCGAAAAGGCAAATCCGTAACGCCTGCCATGGGGGCGAGAAATATTTTGTTGCAATAATCCAAGTCCTTGGCTCCTGTTCTATTCACAATCATATTTCTATTATAACATAACTTACGCCGGAAGAAAAGTTTTTTATAAAAAATCTTGTTTTTTGTTGAATAAAATAGCAGTTTGTTATATAATTTATTGTAAGATATCATTTTCAAGAAGATAGTTTGGGGTATTTTCTAAGAAATGTGTGTAGGCAAGTGAAAAATCCTATTAGAAAAAGATACATCCGGAGGGAAACGCATGCTTGAAAAATTAAATTTAACAATGCTTGTAGACTTTTATGAATTTACCATGGCCAATGGCTATTTTGTGGAGGGCTTTGAAGATCAGATAGCTTATTTTGACATGTTCTTCCGCAAAGTGCCTGACGATGGTGGCTTTGCTATTATGGTGGGGCTGGAGCAGCTAATCGATTATATTAAAAATCTTAAATTTGATGATGGTGATATTGAATATTTAAGAAGCAAGGGCATTTTTGATGAGCGTTTTTTAGAATATCTGCGACATTTTGAATTTTCCTGTGATGTATGGAGCATGCCGGAGGGAACGCCTATATTCCCCATGGAACCGATCGTAACGGTTCGTGGTCCGATTATTGAGGCGCAGTTCATTGAAACCATGCTGCTGCTCACCATTAACCATCAATCCCTGATTGCCACTAAGGCAAACCGCATTGTCCGTGCAGCAGATGGCCGTAGCGTGATGGAGTTTGGTTCACGCCGTGCTCAAGGTTATCATGGTGCGATTTTCGGTGCCAGAGCGGCCTATATTGCAGGCTGCAGTGGTACGGCATGTGCTATTTCTGACCGTAACTATGGCATTCCGGCACTGGGCACCATGGCTCATAGCTGGGTACAACTGTTTGATACGGAATACGAGGCATTTCGCGCTTATGCCGAAACCTATCCTCAGAATTGTATTTTGTTAGTAGATACCTATAATGTTCTTAAGTCGGGCATACCCAATGCTATCCGCGTTTTCAATGAAGTGATTGTGCCCAAGGGCTTCCGCCCCAAGGGAATCCGCATTGATAGCGGCGACATTACCTATCTTTCCAAAAAAGCGCGGAAAATGTTAGATGATGCAGGCTTTAGCGATTGCACCATTACCGCATCTAACTCTTTAGATGAATATATCATTCGTGACACGCTGATGCAGGGTGCTCAAATTGATATGTATGGTGTCGGTGAAAGACTGATTACCTCTCGTTCTGAACCGGTTTTCGGTGGTGTTTATAAGCTGGCTGCCATTGAGCGTGACGGTGAGATTATTCCCAAAATTAAAATTAGTGAAAACACGGCGAAAATTACCAATCCCGGGTTTAAACAGGTATATCGTTTATATTCCAAGGAAACAGGGGAGGCCTTTGCCGATGTTATGACTCTGTTTCATGAAACCATTGATGATTCTGAGCCCTATGAAATTTTTGACCCTGAGCACACATGGAAACGCAAAAAAGTGGGTAATTTCGTTGCCAAGCCCTTGCTGGTTCAGATTTTTGATAAGGGAAAATGTGTGTATGAAAGTCCCGATGTGCACCAGATTAAGGCATATTGCAAGGAACAGATTGATATGCTTTGGGATGAGGTTATGCGCTTTGAAAATCCCCATCGCTATTATGTAGACTTGTCGCCATCCTTGTGGCGTATGAAGGAAGAATTGCTTGAAAAGTTCTCGGGCGGTGCTGAAAAATAAGTGATTTAGAAAAGAGGCATTCTATGCGTGCATTGATTACAGGTGCCAGCTCCGGCATTGGCAGAGACATGGCGCGGGTGTTGGCAGAGAAGGGCTATGATTTGGTTCTCACTGCCAGACGTGCCGACAGATTGGAAGCTTTGAAAGAGGAGCTTTCTTTAAAGGTAAAGGTTGAAGTGCTTTGCTTTGATTTGTCTTCTAAAGAATCCTGCTATGCACTCTATGAGCAGGCGGGGGAGATAGATGTGCTGATTAACAATGCAGGCTTTGGTCTGTTTGGCGACTTTTTAGAAACGGATTTAGACAAAGAACTTTCTATGCTCCATGTGAACGTGCGCGCCATGCATATTTTAATGAAGCTATATCTTGCAGATTTTGTTCGCCGTGACAGCGGTTATATTTTGAATGTGGCGTCTGCGGCTGGGTTTATGCCGGGCGGACCGATGCTGGATGCATATTATGCCACCAAGGCTTACATACTGAATCTGTCGCGCTCGGTATCGAAGGGATTGTCTAAACGCAAGAGTCGCGTGGTTGTATCGGCACTTTGTCCCGGACCGGTTCAAACAGAATTTGAGGCAGTGGCCGGCGTGGATTTTGCTTCTGTGGGCAAAAGCAGTATGTCCGTGGCACAATATGCCATTCGCGGTTTGTTTCGTGGTAAGCGTGTGATTGTGCCGGGCGTGATTTTCAAGCTGGGGCGATTTATCACGCGCCTGTTACCTGATGGGGTGCTGCTATCGGCAGCCTATGTGATTCAGGAACCAAGACGCCGCCGGGCAGAACAGGGGGGAAAGCATGAGTAAAAAAGAAGAATTTATTTCTTTATATCATCAATATATTCATCGTGAGGGTTCAGAAAAGCTGCTGGATTATCTGCTGTCTTCTTCCAGTGATTTTTTCACTGCGCCCGCCAGTACGCGGTTTCACGGTTCTTATAGCGGCGGCTTAGTGGAGCATAGCGTGAATGTATATCACTGCTTGAAGGACTATCTTGCACGTCCTCGCGTGCGCGATACTTACGGTCTTGTTCCGAGTGATGAAACTGTGGCAATTGTTTCGCTGCTTCACGATGTTTGCAAAATTAATTGCTATCATGAGGGCACGCGGAATGTCAAGGGCGCAGATGGTAAATGGATGACGGTGCCCACCTATGATTTTAATGATGAAATGCCTTATGGCCATGGAGAAAAGTCGGTTTATATCATCACCGGCTTTATGCGGCTGACCCGTGAAGAGGCGTTTGCCATCCGTTATCATATGGGATTTGCAGAAGATGAAAGCAAGCGCAATGTAGGAAAAAGTTTTGAACTCTATCCGCTTGGATTTGCGCTTCATACGGCCGATATGGAGGCAACATATTTCTTGGAGAAAGATTAACAATAAAAAACCGTATGTTTTATTTTGCATGCGGTTTTTTTCTTTTAATTTTTTCTATAAAATGATTGACAAACAAACATCTCTGTGATAAGATAACTATATAGTTACTTATATAAAAAATAAATGGAGGGATATACCTATGTGGACTGAGGAAAAATTAGACCAACTGTTAACCGAACCGTCACAAGCCCTGATAGATGATATGAAGAAAATTAAGGGCGACATTATGGTGCTGGGCGCCGGCGGTAAAATGGGACCGACGCTTTGTATTTTAGCAAAAAATGCAATTGCCCGTGCCGGCATTAATAAGCGTGTGATTGCGGTTTCACGTTTTACTGACCCCATTGCAACCGAGCTGTTACATAAGCATGAGGTAGAAACCATTAGCTGCGACCTGTTAGATGTTGCAAAGCTTAATGAACTGCCTGAGGTAGAAAATGTGATTTATATGGCAGGCCGTAAGTTCGGTACAGATGGTTCCGAGTGGCAGACCTGGGCTATGAACGCTACACTGCCTGCATTTGTTGTTGAGAAGTTTAAGAAATCCAATATCGTTGTATTCTCTTCCGGCAATATTTATCCCATCGTGCCTCTGTCTTCCGGCGGTTGCACCGAAAAGGATAAGGTTGGCCCCATCGGCGAATATACCATGAGCTGCCTGGCTCGTGAACGTGCTTTTGAATATGGTGCAAATCATTTCGGTACAAACATTTTTATCTACCGCTTGAATTTTGCTGTTGATCTGCGTTATGGCGTTTTATATGACATGGCAGACAAAATTATGAAGGGTCAGCCCATCAGCATTACCACACCGGTACTGAATTGCATCTGGCAGGGTAGTGCGAATGAAATTGCCATTCGTGGTCTTTTGCATGCATCTTCTCCGGCTAAAATCATGAATGTTACCGGTCCTGAAACTGTTTCCATCAAAAAGGCTGCTCTGCAGTTGGGTGAAATCCTGGGGAAAGAACCCATCTTTGAAGGTGAACCCGGCAATGATGCATACTTAAATGATGCGTCTGATGCAATGGAAATCTTTGGTTATCCCTCTGTCAGCATTAAAACCTTGATTCGTTGGCAGGCTGAATGGATTTTAGACGGTGGCCGTGCTTTAGGCAAACCGACCCACTTTGAAGAAAGAAAAGGAAGCTATTAAAACTAATTTAGAGGTGAAGAAAAATGGATAGACACGCAAAAGCATTGGAAATCTTAGCAGGCGGTACCGTGATTCCTGCAACCCCGTTAGCACTGGATGCAAATAGACAGTTTGACGAAAAGCAACAACGTCTGTTAACCCGTTATTACTTAGAAGCTGGTTCCGGCGGTATTGCAACTGCTGTACACAGCACACAGTTTGAAATTCGTGACCCTGAAGTAAATCTGTTTGAAACCGTTTTAAAAACAGTTTCCAGCGTGATTGATGAATATGAAGCTGAAACCGGTAAGGTGATTGTGAAAGTCTGCGGCGTTTGCGGTAAGGCAGACCAGGCTGTTCGCGAAGCAAAGCTGGCAAAATCTTATGGCTATGATGCTGTTTTATTGAGCCCCGGCGGACTCAAGGATTTAAGCGAAGCTGACATGATCGAGCGCACCAAGGCTGTTGCAGCTGAAATGCCTGTCATCGGCTTCTATCTCCAGCCCTCTGTTGGCGGACGTGTGTTCAGCTATTCTTATTGGGAACAGATTTGTGAAATCCCCAACGTGGTTGCCATTAAGTGCGCGCCCTTTAACCGTTACCTAACCTTAGATGTTGTGAGAGCCTGCGCACTTTCTTCTCGCGCAGATGAAATCACGCTCTACACCGGTAACGATGACAACATCGTGGTTGACCTGTTAACAGAATATCGCTTCACAAAGAACGGTAAAACTGTTACCAAGCGTTTTTCCGGTGGTCTGTTAGGTCACTGGTGCGTATGGACTAATCGTGTGGCTGAAATGTTTGGTAGCCTCCAGAATCAGGATGCAACACCTGAACTGTTAACCTTAGCAGCAGAAATTACTGATGCCAATGCGGTTGTATTTGATGCAGCAAACGGTTTTGCAGGCTGCATTCCGGGTATTCATGAGGTTCTGCGTCGTCAGGGTCTTTTAAAGGGTATCTGGTGCCTCAATCCTGATGAAGTTCTTTCTCCCGGTCAGGCAGAGGAATTAGACCGCATCAGCGAAATGTATCCCCATCTTTGTGATGATGCTTTCGTCAAAGACTTTTTAAAACGCCATGAATGTGTTTGATATTATCGGTCCTGTTATGATAGGCCCCTCCAGTTCTCATACTGCAGGGGCTTCTCGTGCAGGCCTCGTGGTACGCTATCTATTGGGCGCAGAACCTATTCGCGCCACTATAACGCTTTATGGCTCATTTGCTCAGACCTATGCCGGTCACGGTGCTGACCGTGCCATTGTAGGCGGCATTTTAGGCTATAGTTCCGGAGACCCTCGGATTCGTGACAGCTTTCGTCACGCAAAAGAGCAGGGTCTTTCTTTTCATTTTATTATTTCGGATGAAGAAGCCGGACATCCCAATACGGCAAAAATTGAGCTGGAGGATGCGGAGGGCAAACAGGTTTGTGCTGTGGTGCGTTCTGTTGGAGGCGGCGTTGTCAATGTGGTAGAAATTGACGGCGGTGACGTGATGTTTTCTGCCGAATATGACACCACAGTCATCTTTAATGATGATAAACCCGGTGCCATTGCTCGTCTTTCGGCGGTGTTTGCCGAAAATGGCATTAACATCGCCTTTATGAGAGTGTTCCGAAAATACGAAGGAAAGGACGCGATTATGGTGATTGAAACTGATCAGCCGGTCAGTGAAGCGGTTTTAACAAGGCTACAGTCCTCGACCCACATCAGAAAGGTCATCACCATACCGCCACTTACATCATGATTGAAGAATTAAAATCTTTAGATGCCCTGGCAACAGAAGCCGAACAACAGGGCAAAACATTATCAGAACTGACCATAGAACTGCAGGCAAAAACCATGAAAACCACACCGGAAGCGTTGTGGGGCAAGATGCATGAAAATCTTTTGATTATGCGCGAGTCAGCCGAGCAAGGCATGCAGGAAACGTCCTCTGCCAGTGGATTATCCGGCGGTTTAGCTAAAAAACTTGCAAGTCATTCGACAGGACTTTTGGGTGACGTGGCACATAGGGCAGCGGTTTATGCCTTGGCTATTGCAGAGCATAACGCTTGCATGGGCCGGATTGTGGCATCTCCCACGGCAGGCTCGTGTGGTATTTTGCCCGGTGTGTTACTTGCCTTGGGAGAAAAAAAGGCCCTTTCTGACGAAGCGTTGGTAAAAGGCTTATTTAATGCCGGTGCTGTTGGCATGGTCATTGCACAAAACGCCAGTCTATCCGGTGCACAGGGCGGTTGTGCGGCAGAGTGTGGCAGTGCCGGCGCTATGGCGGCATCTGCGGCAGTAGAATTGTGTGGCGGAACGCCCTCTATGTGTGCCGATGCTTGTGCTTTGGCACTGAAAGCGGTGATGGGATTGGTATGTGACCCCGTTGCCGGTTTGGTTGAAGTTCCTTGCATTAAGCGTAATGCCTCCGGTGCGGTGATTGCATTGACTTCGGCAGAATTGGTGCTTGCCGGTATTGGCAGCGTGATTTGTGCCGACCAGGTGATTGGAGCCATGAAAAGCGTTGGCTGCATGATGCATGAATCTTTAAAAGAAACCTCTTTGGGCGGCTTAGCAGCAACCAAAACAGGCAAAGAGATTGAAGAACGGCTTCGCCAAAGGAGGGTATGACTTGAAACGGTCTGATATTACAAAGCAAAAACTGCTTGCAGCAGCGGAAGAGGCATTTGCGGAGAAAGGTCTTTACGGTGCTCGTGTGGATGAAATTTCAGAAGCAGCCGGCGTGAATAAGCGCATGCTGTATGCATATTTCGGTAGCAAAGAGCAGCTGTATGTGGCCGTTTTGGAAGATGTGTATGCCAGAATGGCCGAGGGTGAAGAGGAGCTTTTTAATCAGCAGCTTGACAGCAAAGAGATGGTCAAAAAAATCATTGAGCATTTCTTTGTTTTCTTATATGAGAATCCCAGCTTTACGAAAATGGTTCTATGGGAGAACCTAAATGAAGCGCAATATCTAAAGGAATCCGGCGCAATGGCAACCAAAGGTGTTTCTATTGACCTATTGCGAAAGGTTTTATGTCAGGGTGTGGAGCAGGGTGTTTTCCGTCAAGATTTGGACGTGGAAGAAATGGTTTTATCCATTAACATGTTCTGTTTTTCCTATTTTTCAAATATCCATACCATGGCATATATTATGAATAAGAATTTCTCCGGCAGAGCCGAAATTGAAAAGCGTTGTGCTCATATTACGGATATCATTCTTCGCTACATTGTTCGTGGAGAAGCTTAGAGGTTGGGAGGAAGCATGATGCGCATTGCATTGATTGGTGCGGGATGTTTTGGGCAAAACCATAAGCTTGCAATCAGCAAGCGAAGTGACTGTAAGCTTGCCGCAGTTTGCGATTTGAATCTGGAACGTGCGTTGGCACTGGTAGAAGGCACCGATGCTAAAATTTACGCAGATTATCACGAAATGCTGGCACAAGAACAGTTAGATGGTGTCATTTTAAATTTACCCCATTTTTTACATAAAAGTGTGACCATAGACTGTTTAGAGCAGGGCGTGGCTGTTTTGGTTGAAAAGCCCATGGCTCTGTCTGTGGCAGAATGTGATGCCATGATTGAGGCGTCACAGCGGACACAAATGCCCTTGACGGTTGGGCATTTATCCTCTTACATACCGGCTACAAGACGCATCAAAGAATTGGTTAAAAAAGAGACTCTCGGCAAGCTTTGCTCCATTGTAGAAATCCGCAATAAGGATTATTTTACAAATCGTCCGGAGTGGTTTTTAGATAAGAAGCTTTCCGGCGGTGGTATCACCATGAACTTGGGTGCTCATTTTATTGATAAGGTATTGTATGTAACAGATGCCTTGCCTGAACGCATTGTGGCAACGGGAAATAATTTTCTCACAGATCATACCGTTGAGGCAGCTTCCCACGTTCAGTTAACTCTCACAAACGGTGTTATTGCTTCGGGCACTTATTGTGGCTCGAAGGGGGCTGAGCATCAGGAAACTACTTTCTTTTTCACCAATGGAATCGCGCAGATTCGCGGTGGTATGGAGCTTTGGATGTCGGAAGGAAATGCGCCTCTTGTGAAAATTGATGTAGAGGATGCAGATACTATCTTTGAACATGCTTTAGAGACAGAGTTGCAAGAATTTTTGAAGTTAATTCGGGGCGAGGAAAATTGCGCTACAAAAGTCGAACACGCACGAAATGTTATTTGTGTGTTAGAACAGGCATTGAGCCAAATATAAAAAAGAACTGCCAAGTAGGCAGTTCTTTTTTATAGTATTTATATCACATAATTTGGATTTGCAAAATCTGTAATCACAGAGGCAAGGGAATCACCTGTTGAAAGACGCTGGCGAATGACTTTTGCCGGGCAAAACAGCGTTTCTGCACGCTGGAAAAGTGGCTTGAGTAACTGTTCTTCGCCATGGCCTCTTTCCTTGAGCTTATCCTCAGCCAGTGCCACTAAACGAATGAGCAGCGTTTGCCGGTCAGGTGCTTTCACCGGTAGTGGTTCACCCTGAATCACCATATGTCGCAAAAGGGCGTTACGCTTTGGGGACTGATTAAATTCTTGTGGCAAGTGCACAAAAAATTCTTCCATCAATTCTTCTGCTTCAGAAAGTCCCAACAGCATACCCAAATTAAAAGCAGGGGGCGCAAAAGCAGAACCAAGCGGCTGCGCACAATCGCTGCGGATTTCTAAGGTGCCACGCCGTGTGATTTCAACATTTTTAAAGGACAGGTAGCCATCCATATTTTCAGGGTCGTTTGAAGCATTTAAAAATTCTTCTAACGGAACAGGGGGCATCATAGCATATTGACCATCGCTGCAGCTAAGGAACATGGTTTTTTTGCAAAAAGCATCGGTAATATCATCTAAAGTTGCGAATTTACCGCAAACGGCGCCGGTATTATCTGCCAAACTGCCAAAACCGCTGTGCTCCCACAAGTAATCACGAAAGCACACAATATTCGGGTCATCAGCCTTTTCGCCAATGGGCAAAGAATTAGAAAACAACAGTCCTCTGACAAAATCCATGGAGGCAAAAAGAGTGAGTGCGCGGGGCAGACGGCCGGCTTCTACGTCTAAATGTGTCTGTACGGAAGAAAGCCAGGCAGGGAAGTCGGTGATTCGATGAAAATATCCTCCGCTAAACTGAGAGAGAAATTGCCGTAGTACCCGATAAATGGGGTAGTCAACCGGCTTTGTTTCAGCCTTTCCGTAATGCAGGTTTGTTCCCATTCCGCATAAGGTATGATTTTTTGTCAGCAGGAAATTCTGCACAAGACAATAGAGGTTATAAAACCGTTTTGCCACAGCGAGCAGATTTTCATCCTTTGCCATGGCAAATTCAAAATTGTTATAGGAATTATCAAAAGAAAGGCAATCGCCATCATCATTTACAAGAAAAACACCGTTGCCATGAATGTCAGTTTCGCCAACAGAAAATCCGTTTTGGAGCAAAAAATCCGGTAAGGCATAAATCACTTCATCTGAAACCGATCTGCCATCTAAAGATAGTAGCGGAAATTCAAGCTCTGTACCGATATATCGTCTGTCCTCTTGGAAAAAGCGAGAGAAAAAGGCTGCTTCAATCTGTTGTCTTGCGTTCATAATGCCTCCTGAAAAATTAGTTTAAAAAGAAAGCAAGGCGCTTAGCGAATCACGCGAACGCCCTGCAGTTGTACGTTTGATGTTAATGAGCTCGGCTTTAAGGGTTTTGCATAGTCGGTAGAAAGATATTTTTTATTGTCGTCGGCAAACACTGTGACAACCACGGCGTCGCTTCCTAACACTTCCTGTGCCAAAATACAGCCTAAGAAATTCGCACCGCCGGAGACGCCAACGCCAATGCCCAAAGTTTCAGATAACATTCTTGCCATGGAAATGGCATCGCCATCATCAACAGACACCACCTGATTCATTTCGGAGAGCTTTAAAATGTCGGGAATGAACTCATCAGAAATGCCGTAAATGCGGTGTTGACCGGTTTTGTAGCCGGTTGACAGTGTGGGAGAATTTGCGGGTTCTAAAGGAAAAGCCTGGCAAGAAGGATTTTCTATGCGCAAGCGGCGTGCAAGTCCCATAACGGTACCACCTGTGCCAACGCCTGCCACAATACCGTCAGCCGTAAGCCCTAAAGACTTTAGCTGGGTGACGATTTCTTCGCCGGTGGATTCAATATGCGCTAACACATTATCTTCATTTGAAAATTGGCAGGGTAGAAAAACGTTGCCCTTGGCGGCAAAATCTTCTGTCATTTGAATTGAGCCTAAAAAACCGCCTTCTTCTTTTGAAACAAGACGCACCGTGGCGCCATAGCTTTCCATCAGGGCGATTCGCTCTTTACTCATCCAGTCGGGCATATAAATTTTCACAGGATGTCCCAGATATCGGCCGATGGCAGAGAATGAAATGCCCGTGTTACCGCTGGTTGCTTCAGAGATGGTGTCACCGGGCTTGATAGCACCGGTGCGATATGCCTTTTCCAGGATGTAAAGCGCAACGCGGTCTTTGATGCTGCCGGTCAAATTATAGCTTTCTGCCTTTGCAAACACTCTGCGTTTTTGACCCTTATATGTAAATGTCAGCTCTAAAAGCGGCGTGTTGCCGATTAAGGGGCGAATTGCCGCAAAACGTTGATTGAGATCCATGTATTGTTCCTGCCTTTTTATCCCAAAGGGAGTGGTTACATATTCATTATATGCACAACTGGTTTTATTGAATCATTTTATATTATAATACGCTGGCAACGTTTTTGCAAGAATTTTCTGCAGAATATGCAAGATATTCTTCGAAACCGCAGAGACATTTTGATCTCTGCGGTTTCTGGTGGGGTGAGAATTATGATTTATATCCGAAATCGGGAATTTTGTGCCTACGCTTTTTAAAATAATGAGCAGCCATTTTGGGGCGACGGTCACGGGTGAAGATGCCTTTCTTATTGCCTTCTACCCGCATAATGCCCTGAATGGTTGCAAAGTCTGCGAAGTTCCAAACCTGCTCGCCAATGAAATAGTC
>JAZOBC010000003.1:0-3559 GCA_045595795.1 Clostridia bacterium
GACCCAAGGAGTTGGCACAATAATTTGTCTTCCTAAGACCGCTTGGCCTCCGACTTTATACATTCTCTGCACATCGGCGGTGGTGATGAACGCCACCGGCTTATCGCCGAGGTAAGGTTTTACGTATGTGCGGATCATCGAAGCGTAGCTATCCCAGGTGCTCTCGCGGATGGTGAAGATCATATACTCGTTGAGCCACTCGCCGAGAGTCATCTTACTGTCCTCGGTCAGTTCCACACCACGGTAGTCCTCAATGCGCTGATGCAGTTTTTCAAGTGTTTCCTTCTGCGTCTTGCCGTAGACGTATACCGCGATCTCGCCTGCCGAGAGATCCAAACAAAAAATTTCATTCGGCAGAGGAAAATGATTTTTCACAGCGTCACGCTTTGGATATCGGTTGTACTTCATACGGCATCACCGCAATCTTTTTTCATTCCTCCTTCACTTTGAGAAGTGGCTGTTCACCCACTCTCGGAACTTTTCTTTCGGCACGATCAATCGATTGCCCACACGGATGACCGAGAATCCTTTCTCGTGCATCAGCTCGTAGGCCGACGACGATGCAACGCCCAGCACCTTGGCGATGAGTTCCGCATTGAGAAACAGCGGAAAGTCATCGTAACTTTGGTAGATTGATTTTTTCATTTTGTTTACCTCCTGAAAGATTTTTTAGGCCTGCGCCTATGTATTGATGGCGTTTGAAAAAGATCCCCTCACTAATCCAAAGGAAAAAATCATATAGTTGACAACCAAAATTTTTGATTGTTTACAAAAAATTAATTTATCCTTCTACTTATACAAGGGAAAAATTGGGCACCTCTATGCGTAGACAAACAAAAAAGACCTACACATCCACGCACAACGAAACGAGGGGTGCAGTCTGCATCCCGATTACTTCGTATTGTGCATGTATGTATAGGTCTTCGCTTTTTGTGTATGTATGTTTTTATCCCACGGCCTCGTGGGTGCTATATCTTAACACAGAAAAATCTCTTTGTCAAAAAATATTTACATGTTTTTCTTTGTCTATTGTGGAGCAGTTTTTAATCCGTGAAAAAGGCAACGCCACCGGAATCTCCGATGGCGTTCTTTGCTACATTAAAAACTATTTTTGAAGACAACTCCTGCTTGTGCTTCTTTGAATATCATCTCGTTGATGTGCTCTACTTCCTCATCATAAAACTTTCTTTTGCGTATGGTATACGTACCATCGTCATTCATCTTCGGCATCGTCAGTACCGTTTGTCTAAACCCTAAGACCTCTCTCGGGGTTTCTTCTACACCGCGACACACCATCATTAAGATTCTTTCCGGTGAAAGAGGAAAAATCGAATACGACTCTAACGGAAAACCGTTTGACAAAGTGCCGCATACAACCACCGGATAAGTATCACCTATGATAAAACCTTTGCTTTCAAATCTTTCTGCAACAACAAAATATCTTCCTAGGTATCCAAATGTATCTCGAATTAAAAACACTTTTATCGGCTCGTCAATTTCCGGATGATCAATCACTTCTTGAATTGATTTGCACGTTACAGCATTCCCTAAATTTCTTTTCCAAAAATCCAAGAAATTGCCATCCCTTTGATAGCGTGAATAAAAATCCTTTGAGTTTTTACAGAGACCCGCTTCGAAATTTGTTCGTACTCTTTCAGACCTAAATCCCATCAAAGCAAAAAACAAACGAAGCCTATTGTCCTCTTCCATGTTTAGAATCATCTTATCCTCAGAGAGTAACTTGCTTTTGACGATCAGAGAAACTTCTCGTTCGAACTCAGCAAAATCGTGTTCGATCTTTGTCGGATCATTTGGCGAATTAATTTCATCCCTATACAAATTTCTTTCCATGAACACGTCTCGAGTATTCGCTACACTCTCAACATTTGTCTTTTTGCAATAATAGCGAACCTCGCCGTGATTGTTGAAGCAAAAATTTCTCAAGATAAATTGAGGTATAAAATGATGACGGATCGGTTCATTCATAACTCGACCCCCTTATCGTTTTTCTGTATTATAGCATATTTTTGAAAATATCTCAATAGGACGAACCAACCGCCATTGGAATTTCCGATGGCGGTTAAGATTATTTCTTGCAATAGATTTTGATGGCTTCAGCAACGAATTCCGCAGTACCTTCACCGTTTTTATCAATGTTGTTCTTGAATCGCTCGTCGGCAACGTACATCTTGCCAAGCCCTGCAAGAATCTCGTCTGTGCAGGTGTAGTAGTTGGCAGTAATGTACGCTTGAAGCTTGGCAACAAGCGCCTGTGCTTTGGTTGAATCGGCACTCGCGCCGCTGTTTTTGAGCATAGCAAACTCGGCAAAAATCGCCATCAATCCATTGTTTGCCTCTGTCCATTTTTCTTTCGTGTAATTCTTCGTCTTTTGCTCGTGCTCGCGGTAGGCATCGGTGTTGCCCCAGCGCTCGCGTGCTTCGGTTTCGTAGTTTTTCATTTTATTTACCCAACTCCTTGATATACATCCACTCTTCAGCCTCTTGCTCGGGCGGGAAGAATCCACCGACTTTGTGATAACCGAGCTTTTTATAGAATTTCCAGGCATCCTCGTCGGCTTGCGTACTCGTCATAACGTATTTGTATCCGCGAGTCTCCATAAGGCTTTCCCATTCGTGCATCATCTGCGTACCGAAGCCACGGTTTCTGTAAGGTCCATCAATGTAGAGCAGATCAAGGAACGGGATAGTCTGCCAAAATAAGCTGTAGCGCAGTACACCAACGACAGGATCCTTCACGCGATGATTCTGACCGCCGTTTTTGATGGAGTCATCCTTGAGCACATAGACTTGTCCATTCCAAATGCACTCGCCCAAACGAGGTGATGGGATATGGCTGTCAAGTTTTGCTATTTTCTGTTTATCCTTGCCTTGTGCAAGCTCGATAATCATAGGTATACCTCGATAAGCTTCTTCAAGATCTCTTCGTCTGCCGGGCAGAACTCGTAGTTTGGTATCTCGCTCGGTGTGATCCATTTGATATCGTTATGCTCCACCTTTTGCGGAACACCTTCCAATATAGTAGCGTTAAACAGCGAGAGATGTACCGTCAAATCTGGATATTCATGAATAACGTCCATAAATATTTTGTCCACCGATAGCGTAACAGCCAGTTCTTCTTGACACTCGCGAATGAGCGCCTGTTCTTTAGTTTCTCCAGACTCAACCTTACCGCCAACGAACTCCCATAGCAGTCCTCTCGCTTTATGTGCCGGGCGTTGGCAGATCATAAACTTATTTCTGTCCCATATTAGGGCTGCTACTACTTCGGTCATCATCAAATCTCCGCAATACCAATTTCTTTCAAATAGCCATAGATCCCGTCATACCACTCACGTTTGCGGGTCTGATCGTCGTCACTGCCTGCTGGAACAAATATTGCCATACCTTGACGGGCACGAGTGAGCAATACGCGATAGGCGTTCTTCAAATACAGCCGCCGTTCTTCGGAACTAACGTTGTTCCAACGGTTGCCGACGAAATTGTTATAAGTCCATTCACCATCTACATAGCGATAGTCAGCGTCCCAAGCTACTACAGAG
>JAZOBC010000004.1:0-3005 GCA_045595795.1 Clostridia bacterium
CCGTTGTTGTGTTGGAAGCTATGAAAATGGAGAACGAAATTGTGGCTCCTCAGGATGGAACCATTGCGTCTGTTAATGTTTCCCAGGGTGCTTCTGTTAACAACGGCGATGTTCTGGTAACCTTAAATTAATTGAAGCGTTTTTTGAAAGGGTGATTTAAGTGAATTTATTTATAGAAGGAATCACCAGTTTTATCCAGAATACCGGTCTTGCAAAGATTTTTGCAGCTACTGAAGGAACCGCACTGGCCTTTGCCGGCGTGGATTTTGGCAGCATTGTTATGCTGATTGTTGCCTGCTTTTTAATTTATCTGGCAATCGGCAAACAGTTTGAGCCCTTGCTTTTGCTTCCAATTTCCTTTGGCATGCTCTTGGCTAACCTGCCTCTTTCCAATCTGATGCATAATGTTTTGTTCGTTGGTTCCGGAGAAGAACACTTCGTTATGGATTTCGGCGAAATTCTGCATCATGGCGGACTGTTAGACCTTTTATATTTGGGTGTTAAACTGGGAATTTATCCCTCGTTGATTTTCATTGGTATTGGTGCCATGACAGACTTCTCTCCCCTGATTGCAAATCCCAAGAGTCTTTTGCTTGGTGCTGCTGCTCAGTTGGGTGTGTTTGTTGCTTTCTTTGGTGCCCTGTTCCTTGGTTTTAACATTATGGAAGCCATGAGTATTGGAATCATTGGCGGCGCCGATGGCCCGACGGCCATTTTGGTTACCAAAACCTTGGCTCCTAAGCTGCTACCCGCCATTGCCATCGCGGCATATTCCTACATGGCGCTGATTCCCATTATTCAGCCTCCCATTATGAGGCTATTAACCACTAAAAAAGAACGTTTGGTCAAAATGGAACAGCTCCGCCCTGTCAGCAAGCTTGAGCGCTTGGTGTTCCCCATCATCGTTACCATGGTTGTCGGTCTGATTGTGCCTGACGCTGTGCCTCTGGTTGGCTGCCTGATGCTGGGTAACCTGATTAAGGAAAGCGGTGTTGCTGAACGTCTTTCTAAAACCGTTCAGAACGAACTGATGAACATTGTTACCATTTTCTTGGGCATAACCGTTGGTGCAACCGCATCGGCTGACACATTCCTGCGGGCACAAACCCTATACATTGTTGTTTTGGGCTTGGTTGCATTTTCTATCAGCACGGCTGGCGGTCTTCTACTCGGTAAATTGATGTATGTTCTGACCAAGGGTAAGGTTAATCCCTTGATTGGTTCTGCCGGCGTTTCTGCTGTTCCTATGGCAGCCCGTGTGGCACAGACCGTTGGGCAGAAAGAAGACCCCACCAACTTCCTTTTGATGCATGCTATGGGTCCCAACGTGGCAGGCGTTATCGGTTCTGCTGTTGCAGCAGGCGTATTCCTGGCCATGGCTAAGGTTCTGTAAGGGAAATTTTATAGGCAGTTCTTTTAGAGCTGCAGAAAGGGAATGAATTATGTCTACGAATCAAAAACCCGTTAAAATAACTGAAACCGTCCTCCGTGATGCACATCAGTCCCTGATTGCAACCAGAATGACCACAGAGGCAATTCTGCCCATCGTGGAAAAGCTGGACAAGGTCGGTTACCACTCATTGGAAGCCTGGGGCGGCGCAACCTTTGACAGCTGCCTGCGCTTTTTAAACGAAGACCCCTGGGAACGTCTGCGGAAAATTCGTGATCGTGCCAAAAACACCAAGCTGCAGATGTTGTTCCGCGGTCAGAACATTTTAGGTTATAAAAACTACGCTGATGATGTGGTTGAATATTTTGTTCAGAAGTCTCTGTCAAACGGTATTGATATTATCCGTATATTTGACGCGTTAAACGATGTTCGCAACTTAGAATGTGCGATCAATGCTTGCCAAAAGGAGCAGGGACATGTGCAGGCTGTCGTTTGCTACACCATTAGTCCCGTCCATAACATTGAGTCTTATGTGAAAATGGCAAAAGAACTGGAAGAACGCGGTGCAAACTCTATTTGTATCAAAGATATGGCAGGTTTGTTGCTGCCCTATGAAGCATATGATTTGGTGAAGGCTATGAAAGAAACCGTGAAGATTCCCATTCAGCTACACACCCACTACACCAGCGGTGTTGCTTCCATGACATACTTAAAGGCAATCGAAGCCGGTGTGGATGTAGTTGACTGTGCAATCTCTCCCCTGGCTTTGGGTACTTCGCAGCCTGCAACTGAACCTTTAGTAAAAACCCTGCAGGGCACACCCTATGATACAGGTCTCAATCTTGACCTGTTATCTGAAATCGCTGATTATTTCCGTCCTCTGCGCGAAGAATATCTTGCAAGCGGCTTACTCAACCCCAAAATGCTGGGTGTTGACGTAAATACACTGCTTTACCAGGTACCCGGCGGCATGCTGTCGAACTTAGTATCACAGCTCAAGCAGCAGGGTAAAGAAGACAAGCTGGAAGAAGTGCTCAAGGAAGTGCCCCGTGTTCGCGAAGACTTGGGCTATCCGCCGCTCGTAACACCCACCAGCCAGATTGTTGGTACACAGGCTGTTTTAAATGTTATCATGGGTGAACGTTATAAGATGATTACCAAAGAAACCAAGGGCATTGTCAGAGGCGAATACGGTAAAACACCCGTGCCCATCTCCGACGAAATTGTGAAAAAGATCATCGGCGATGAGCCCCGCATCACTTGCCGTCCGGCTGACCAGATTCAACCCGAGCTGGAATCTATGAGAAACGCCATTAAGGAATATATTGAACAGGATGAAGACGTTTTGTCTTACGCACTGTTCGACCAGGTGGCTGTTAAGTTCTTTGAACAGCGCCGGGCTGAAAAATATAAATTAGACAAAGATTTGGTGAACATGGAAGACATGACTCACCCCATCTGATAAAGAGACAAAAAATATCCCCCCGTATAACGGGGGGTTTTTCATTTTCGGGCATAGCCCTAATACTACTGGCTGCACACAAGTGTGCTTTTGTATTGGCCTGCCAGCCATGCAACTGCTACTGACTACCCATAAATGGGTTATGTAAAAATA
>JAZOBC010000005.1:0-2064 GCA_045595795.1 Clostridia bacterium
AAACAACGGTGCGCCCAAGGGGGTACACAACGCGAACACCGGTAACCACAAAATGACGTCCGCCCATAACAACCGGAGTCTAATCAACACTGCGACCAACGGGAGCAACGAATACCAAATCCCTTCACGCTACGGAACAGGTTTCAATGCTCTATCGGCTACAAAAGCGGGTAACAATTTCGGAGCAAAAATGTCGATCCCTGATTCGATAGAAAAATCGGGTCAGGGTCGATGATTTTTAGCGAAAGCCGTCAATATAAACGCGGTCTTTCTCAGCCACATACGATAATGGGCGGTAACATAAAACTCCCAAAGAAAACCGCTCCCCGTCGCTGAAGTGCACCCCAAAAGTTGGACACAACCTTTGAGGTGCATTTTTTTATGAAGAAAGAACACAGAACCAACCGTCGGTATAGTGCAGAATTCAAAATCCGTGTTATATTAGATATGCGGAACAATCATCTTGGATACCATGAAACGGTGTACAAGTATTGGGATGTAAAAAACTCTGTAGAAGCTCATAGTCATTTAAAAACATTAAAATTGTGGGAACGTATTTATCTTGAAGAAGGAGAGGCTGGTTTTATGGAAGAAAAACGAGGACGAGGACGAGGTCCAGGAAAAGGGCGACCAAGAAAACAACCGTTACCGCCAGATCTTGTCAAAGACTTGATAGAAGAAAATCAGCAGCTCAGAATGGAGATTGAGTACATAAAAAAATTGAGTGCCTTAGTTCTTGCCAACGAGCGAGCAAGAAAGAACAAGCAGAAATAATCACTGAACTGAGGCATAAATATCCCTTATCCAAATTGCTTGCTCTTGGCAAAATGTCCCGCAGCACGTATTATTATCAGCTGAAGCGGTTGGCGAAACCAGACAAATACAGCGAAGTAAAAGAACAGATCAAAAAGATATTTGAACATAACAAGGGGCGTTATGGTTATAGGCGAGTCCATGTTATACTTCGACAGCAAGGAATGACATTAAATCATAAAACAACGCAAAGGCTGATGGCTTCAATGAAACTATAAGGGAAGCAGAGACGTAACAAGTATCGATCCTACAAAGGGGAGGTCGGCAAAGTCGCTGCCAATACATTGAACCGACAATTTGATGCTCAAAAGCCATTTGAGAAACTTGTTACTGATGTAACCGAGTTTCATGTTTGCAATGAAAAGATTTATCTGTCTCCTGTCATGGACTTGTTCAATCGAGAAATAGTAGCTCATGCTATCAGCAGAAGTCCTTCATTTGCTCAAACAAGAGCTATGCTGGAGAAGTTGTTTGAAAAGCTGCCTGAAGGAGCAACGCCATTGATGCATTCTGATCAGGGATGGCAGTACCAAATGCGGGAATATCAGTCTATGCTGAAAGAGCATAATATTACTCAAAGTATGTCCAGGAAAGGAAATTGTTTGGATAATAGTGTTATGGAAAACTTTTTCGGCAGGCTGAAAACAGAAATGTTTATCGGTGAAACCTTTAGTTCCGTTGAAGATTTTCAGCAGAAACTTGAAGAGTATATTTGCTATTTCAACAACGAGAGAGTATCTTTAAAATTAAAAGGAATGAGTCCGGTACAATTCCGAACCCATTCCATGTAGTTTAACCCGTCCAAATTTTTGGGGTCACATCAATTATGATCCATGCGATCTTTTTTTTGTGAAAAAAGCCACTTCCATGAATCCTTTTGGTTAAACGCATACGACCAAGAATTGTGTCCGCATTGTGGAATTTCGATATAGCGAATTTGTTTTCCTCCAGTTGTGTTAATCGCAGACACCATATCTCGGGTACGGCTGACCGGAACGGTTAAATCAGAATCTCCGTGAAAGGTTAGGATCGGCAAATTAAGTAACTTCCCGGCCTGCTCAATATCACCACCGCCGCAAACTGGAAGTGCCGCCGCAAAGCGTGATGGATAACGGCTTATTGCATCCCAAACCCCGAATCCCCCCATGGATATACCGGCTATATAGAACCGGGAAGGATCAGCCTGACTTTTGGAAATTTCAAAAGTCAGCATCCCCATCGCCAATTTCATATATTCGGATTCTTCCGGGA
>JAZOBC010000006.1:0-14955 GCA_045595795.1 Clostridia bacterium
TCCCTCTCCGCCATAAAAATAACTGCATTGCCATAAGGTGATGCAGTTATTTTTTTCTTGCAAAAAATAGATGCATGTGATACAATAAGCCATGTAATCTCCTGAAGTTTCGCAATAGAAAGTATGGTGAGAAAATGAACATAAAAGTCGAAAATATTACCAGAGTACATACACATTCTTTTATGAAAGCAGAGAAAATTGAAAAATATACTTATCATCACTTAAACCCATATCCCGAAATCATGAATGATTTGCGATATGGCGACACCCGAAACTACTCTATTTGGCTCTCAGGAACGGAATTATATAACTATATGGAAGTCGTTCCCGGCAGCGGTTTAACTGACGAAGGTGCGTTTGCAAGAAGCGAAGAAGAATTAGAGAAAAATCGCCGGGCAGATGCAGATTGGAGATTGCAGGTAAGACCTTGTTTTCTGTATCACGATCAGGAACTGTACTACGATGATATCACCGAAATCCTCCACTTGGAGGGCGAAAGATGCTTTGAAGGGTATGACATCCGTAGCAACAGTAAAAGTGGTGTGAGTCAAAGAAAGGTTTTTCGATTTGACCTCTGTGCAGAAAAGGTAGATGTTTTTTACAATTTGATCAAAGAGTGCTCTGCAGAAGTTGACACTCTCCTCTCCTCTTGCCGGATTGGAAACCTCTCTATCTCTTTGCGAAAGAATGAAGTGTATCTGTATTTTGAATATTGTGGTGACCAATACGAAACAGATATTGAGAAATTTTTGAGTCAGCCAATTATAAATAGCATCAAAGAGAAGATAGAAAACGATATAATTTCTGATAGCAAGGGGAATCTGTATACGGAATACGAACAGATTTTCTATTCCTTATAATAATGGAACAGGTTTATTTTTCTATCATTTTTATACTCATACCTAATTTGACCCTAATTTGATTTTACATTGAAAATGCGAAACGTTTAATAAAATGAACAAGCCGCCAAGGTATCATTCCATTGGCGGCTTGTTCATTTAATCTATCACATTCCCATCTGTTGAGATTGTTACAACTCTCCACGGAATAAACTTTCCGCTTGCCCTTAGTGCATTTTTTACGGCAAATTCTATCCCACCGCAGCACGGCACCTCCATACGAACAACAGTCACACTTTTAATGTTATTGTTTTCAAGAATTGCCGTCAGTTTTTCAGTATAATCGCCTTCATCAAGCTTTGGACAGCCGATGAGTGTAATATGATTGCGTATAAATTCATTATGAAAGTTTCCGTATGCATAAGCTGTACAATCAGCAGCAACCAGCAAATTGGCTCCATCGAAATACGGTGCATGGATGGGTACAAGCTTAATCTGAACAGGCCATTGACTCAGCTTACTTGGATTTACCGGCGGTGCAGTTAAAACCGTACTATCACAAACCTCTCTGTGAATTGCCCTTGACTGCGTTCCGGGGCAACCGCAAGGAAGCGGGGCCGACATTTTTTCCTCTTTTGCTTTTTGTACAGCTACCTCGTTATAAGCAGGTGCTTCTCTTTCCTCAAACGATATTGCGTCCACAGGGCAAGCCGGCAAACAATCTCCAAGACCGTCACAATAATCTTCGCGGGTAAGCTTTGCTTTTCCATTTATCAATTCAATTGCTCCCTCATGACAAGCATCAATACAAATACCGCAACCGTTACACCTTTCTTCATCAATTTTAATAATTTTTCTTATCATAATATAATTCCCTCCTGGTTAATTGACTTTAGGATATATTATAATATAATAATTATAACATGTATGTTGTTTTTACAACAAAAAGGTGAGAAAAATGAAAAATTTTATTCCCATTTTAAAACGGACACAAATGTTTTCAGGAATAGGTTCTGATGAAATAGAATCTATGCTTTCGTGCCTCGGAGCAAGACTTTTTAAATTCAACAAAGGTGAATATGTTATACGACAAGGAGAGTATTTGAGCGACATTCTTGTTTTAGTTGACGGTAATCTTCATATCCAAAAAGATGATTATTGGGGAAACCGTAGCATATTGGCTCAAATTACCGCCGGAGAAATGTTTGGAGAAGCCTACACAGCTCCCGGAAGCCAAGTCGTTTTGAATGACGTTGTTGCAATTGAAAATAGCACTGTAATTTTCTTTGACGTGAAACGAATTTTAACAACATGTCCGTCATCCTGCAGGTTTCATTCTTTAGTGGTGCAAAATCTGTTTTTTACAATTTCTGAGAAAAATAGAAATCTCGTACAAAAATTGGCCATATGTCCAAGCGTTCCACACGAGAGAAGTTAATTTCCTACCTCTCAGAAGAATCCAAGAAGCATAACAGTTCAAAATTCACCATACCCTTTAACCGGCAACAGCTTGCTGATTTCCTGTCTGTAGACAGAAGTGCCATGTCAAATGAGCTCTGTAAAATGCGCGACGAGGGAATGCTGCTGTTTGATAAAAGTAACTTTATTTTAATTGAAAAGGCGAACTTTTAAAGCGGTAATATTGGCAGAGGGTGATTTTGTTGTTTCTCTTTTTATCTTCTTTTACTCTTAAAAAGTTTTTTAAAATTCAAAAAAGTATTGACATTTTAATGGTAACATGCTAAAATATACCTAAATAAATGCAGAGATCAGAAACCAGTAGGTTGGAAAGAACCTGGAGAGAGTTGTCGGTTGGTGCGAGGCAATGGGGGCGTCCTTCTCGAATTCCTTCTGTTAGCAGTGCACTGAACAAGATTCGTCTTAAGTAGGAGGCAACGGGTGTTCCCGTTATAGAACTAAGGTATAACAGTACCTGATAAGGTCGCAATCGTGAGATGGCGGCGAACTGAGGTGGTACCACGGAAATGTTATTTTCGTCCTCTGTATCCCGAACGGGATTGCGGAGGGCGTTTTTTTATTTAAAACCGTATAACACAAAACAGCTTGTTCCGCAATTTAAAAAAACAAATTCATGCAAAAGGATGGATGAAAAATGGCTCAGAATTACTTTCAAGAGAAAATTGAAACCATGCCCGTCGCCGAAATGCAAAAGCTTCAATCTGAAAAGCTAAGAAAGCAGGTAAAGCATGTTTATGAGCATGTTCCCTATTATCGTAATTTGATGGATGAAAAAGGTGTGAAGCCTGAAGACATCAACGGAATTGAAGATTTGCACAAACTGCCGTTCCTGACAAAAGCAGACTTAAGAGATGCATATCCTTACGGTCTACTTGCTAAGCCTCTCGACGAATGTGTACGTATTCAGTCAACCTCAGGAACAACCGGACGACGCGTTGTTGCATTCTATACACAACATGATATTGACCTTTGGGAAGATTGTTGTGCCCGCGCCATCGTGGCAGCAGGCGGTACAAAAAAGGATGTCTGTCAGGTTGCTTACGGCTATGGACTTTTCACAGGCGGTCCCGGTCTCAATGGTGGCTCTCATAAGGTTGGATGCCTCACACTCCCCATGTCATCGGGCAACACCGAGCGTCAGATTCAGTTCATGACAGACCTTGGTGCTACAATTCTTTGTTGCACGCCTTCTTATGCAGCATACATCGGCGAAACCTTAAAAGAACAAGGTTTTGCGCCTGAAGATATTCCCTTAAAAGCCGGCATTTTTGGGGCAGAGCCCTGGACAGAGGAAATGCGCAGAGGAATTGAAAAAGTTCTTGGAATCAAGGCTTATGATATATATGGCCTTACAGAAACCTCTGGTCCCGGTGTTGCATTTGAATGCAGCGAGCAAACAGGTATGCACATTAATGAAGACCACTTCCTCGCAGAAATCATTGATCCCGATACCGGCGAGGTTCTTCCCGAAGGTGAAAAAGGCGAACTCGTGTTCACCTCACTTGATAAAGAGGCATTCCCCCTCCTCCGCTACAGAACAAGAGATATTTGTGTTCTGTCACGTAAAAAGTGTTCTTGCGGCAGAACACTAATCAAAATGGCAAAACCCATGGGCAGAACTGATGACATGCTGATTATCAGAGGTGTCAACGTATTCCCGAGTCAGATTGAAACCGTACTCTTAAACGAAGGCTATCAGCCGAACTATCAGATTATTGTTGACAGAGCAAATAATACGGACACCTTCGACGTGAATGTTGAAATGCCCCCTGAGAAGTTCACAGACATCGTAAGCGATATTCTTAAAATGGAAAAATCGCTTGCAAGCGCAATGAAAACCATGCTTGGAATCAATCCCGCCGTTCACCTCGTTGCTCCTAAAAGTATCGTAAGAAGCGAAGGCAAAGCTGTACGCGTCATTGATAAACGTAAGTTGGTTTAATCTACATGACATAATCATAAATAAAAGCATCACCATCGGTGATGCTTTTATTTATGGGAAGAACATCAGGAATCTTTGATATCTACAAAAAATTCCCTTGCATCTTACGTTTATCCGTCAAGGCAACAAACGACTGGGAGTCATCCGATACGCTTCGTTGCAACGAACGAAGGCCTCTGCATATTTCACGCCACACTGGTACCCCCGATATTCAGCCGGAATACGAATACTTTCCAACAAAACATCATCAGGTGTACCGCCATAGTTCTCAGATAGCCAGGTTTTCTGACTTTCGTGGCACAAAAGCATGTTGCACTTTGTCTCATAAAAATCCGTTATATCTACAAAGTCTGTTGGAACAAAGCCAAAGCCTTTTGCCGGTTCAAAATAGTAAACCGCCGGATACTTTTCACAGGGTGGATTGTTGGTTTTGATTTTTGCAACAGGCATTAAAACAACAATATCGTTGATGATAATACCCGTCCGTTCATGGTCAGACAGATAATCATCCTTATAATGTGTTAATATAACATCCGGTTGGCAATAGCGGGCCAGGTCTAAAAACTTTACCCGCACATCTTTATCGTCATACAAAAACTCATCATCATAATCTAAGCAGATATACTCTGCTCCAATTAACGCCGCACTTTTAGCGGCTTCTGCCTTTCTGACTCTGGCGGTTTCTTCCATGTCCATAAAGTTAGAACCAACATTGCCGTTTGTAGCTGTTGCAATAAACACTTTATGTCCCTGAGACGCATATTTTGCCAGTGTACCGGCGCAGTTAATTTCAATATCGTCCTGATGGGCCCCAATTGCTAAAATATTCATAATTTCACCTCATAATATATTAATTATTATAAAATTTAACACTACAAGAAAATCATTTTATCTCTGCTGCTCCATTCGCTCCACAACAGCCTGATAAAAAGGCTTCATAGCTGAAGGAAGAGCTATTTCATTTTTCAATTTTTCTGGCTCTATCCATGTAAATTGTGGTGCTTTTTCAAGAACACGAACATAATAACTTTTCATATCCCAAATAAGGTGGGTAAATACATGCTTACTGCTTATGAGAGGCTCTATATGTTCTGCGCAGCCAATGTCCTGTAACTTGACTGCAGCCTGTTTTTCCGTCATGTGTCCCTCTACCGACACAAACTCCCACATACCTGCCAAAACGCCTTGCTCAGGTCGTTTAACAAGAGCAAACTCCCCCTCATGCTCAAGAAGGAAAATGGTGCGCTTCATCAGCTTTTTTTCTTTCTTCGCAATACGAATAGGAAGAATCTTCTCTCTGCCACACTGCTTTGCGAGGCACAGAGATGATAAAGGACATGCATCACATTTGGGAGTGCCCCCGGGAATACAAACCAGTGCGCCAAGCTCCATGATAGCCTGCGTGAAATCACCACAGTCTTCCGCCAAAGAATAAACCTTCGACAACGCAATCTCGACTCGTTTTTTTGTTTGGGGCAGCATAATATCTGCATCATCATTGGTGAGTCGCGCCACCACTCGAAGCACATTGCCATCTACCGCCGGAGCAGGTAAATTAAAGGCAATGGACGCAATAGCACCCGCTGTATAGGCTCCTATACCGGGCAAGGATGCCAGCTTTTTAACATCTGCCGGAAAGTGTCCATCGTACGCATCCACCACGACTTGTGCCGCTTTTTGCATGTTTTTCACGCGGCTGTAATACCCCAGCCCTTCCCATAACTTAAGCAGTTGCTCCAAAGGCGCTGCTGCCAAAGCCTCTACTGTAGGTAACGCCTCTAAAAAACGCTGATAATAAGGAAGCGCCGCCTCAACACGGGTTTGCTGCAGCATGATTTCAGACACCCAAACACGATATGGGTCGCGATTTTCACGCCATGGCAAAACGCGTTTATTCTGTTGGTACCAAAAACAAAGCGGCGATACCATCTCCGCTAAAACATCATTATAATTCATATGCTACCTCGCAGCTGCGGTTAATTTGATAATCCCAGCAACTTATATGCATTTTTCCATAAAATCGCTTCCTGCTCCGATTCCGTAAGAGAAAGCTGGTCAAAAATTTCTAATTCCTGCTGATGCAATGACAAAGGATAATCTGTACCGAAAACCACACGATCCGTTCCCAACTTTCGAATCATTTCCGTTGCTTTTTGTGGCTCTATAAACCGAACGGAACTGGAAGTATCATAGTAGACATTACTTCTGCCGCACAAATACTGCTCCGTTTCGCGCCAACCGGCTTCGCCACCTAAGCAATCACCGCTGCCGCCTAAATGTGCCGCCACAACCACAAGTTCGGGTACGGCATCTAATACTGCCGCCAATCGTTTAGGATTTGCGCCGTCAGAAACCTTGTCGCCCATGTGCATTAAAACAGGGAGTTTGAGCTCAGCAATTTTACGATAGACCGGCATCATAACAGGTTCATCAATGGCAAACCCTTGAAAAATCGGGTGAAATTTAATGCCCGAAAGCCCCAATATTTTGAGTCTTTCAAGTTCTGACTCAAAATCTTCATATCCGGGATGCATCGTACCAAAGCCGATGAGATTCGGCCCGATAAGGCTTGCTACATAGTCATTAATCACCCTCACCTGCTCTGGCTTGGTTGCCGTTGCATGAACCACCATTTTATCAATACTGTTCTCGGCCATGCTGTCTAACACAACCTGAAATGTCCCGTTGCCGGCAAGGGGAATGCCATAATATACGTTCAGATTTTTCGCCGCTTTTTCTGCAATTTTATCGTGAAATGCATGAGCGTGAAAATCCACAACCTTTCTGCTCACTGTTTTTTGCCTTCTTCCTAAACAACCTTATATCGTCTCTTTTTTTCTACCAATATCTTTGCGGTAATGCACACCCTCAAAGGAGATTTTGGTAACACCCTCATAGGCTTTGCAAATAGCAGCATCTAAGCTATCTGCTACCGCTGTCACACCCAGCACTCTGCCGCCGGCTGTTAAAAATTTACCATCCAAGAGCTTTGTACCGGCATGAAATACCGTTACATCAGAATCGGCCTCAGCAACATCCAAACCTGAAATTTCAAAACCGGTTGCATATTTTTTTGGATAGCCGCCTGATGCCATAACCACGCAAACCGCTGCATTATCTGCCCATTCAATTGTAACTTCATTCAAGCGTTCTTCTGCCACAGCCAAAAAGATTTCTAACAAATCACTTTTGAGCCTCGGCAAAACAACCTGTGTTTCAGGATCACCAAAACGAGCGTTATATTCAATGACCTTCACGCCGTTTTTGGTCATAATCAAACCAAAGTATAAAACGCCTTTAAAGGTTCTGCCCTCTTTGTTCATAGCCTCGACGGTGGGCAAAAAGATATTCTTCATGCATTCTTCATGAATGGCAGAGGTATAGAGACGGCTGGGTGAGAATGTGCCCATACCGCCGGTATTCAAACCCTCATCATTGTCATAAGCACGTTTGTGGTCCTGTGCACTGACCATGGGGTAAATGGTTTTACCATCGGTAAAGGCAAGCACCGAAACCTCCTGGCCAGTGAGGAACTCTTCCACAACCACGCGGTTACCCGCATCGCCAAACACCTTGTCGCACATCATATCACGAACGGCAGCTTCAGCTTCTTCAAAGGTAGAGGCAATGATAACGCCCTTACCCAGTGCCAATCCCTCTGCCTTAATAACCGTGGGATAAGATACGGTTTTTAAATAGCTGATGGCTGCCTCACTGTCGTCAAACACTTCATAGGCTGCCGTGGGAATGCCATATTTTTTCATCAGTTCCTTGGAAAACACCTTACTGCCTTCAATAATAGCTGCATTTTGTCTGGGACCAAATGCCTTTAAGCCTTCAGCCTCCAAGCGGTCAACCATGCCCAGCATTAAGGGGTCATCCGGTGCAACCACCGTCAAATCAATCTGATTTTCTTTTGCAAAAGCAACAACGCCTTCTACGTCTGTTGCTTTAATATCAACACATTTGGCAAGCTGAGAAATACCACCATTGCCCGGTGCTGCATAGAGCTCCGGTGCAAGGGGGCTTTGTGACAGCTTCCACAAAATTGTATGCTCACGGCCACCGCCGCCAACAACCAATACTTTCATTTTATTCTGTCCTTTCCAATCTTAGTGCTTGAAATGACGCATACCAACAAATACCATAGCAATACCATATTTGTCACAAGCGTCAATGGATTCCTGATCCTTTTTAGAACCACCGGGCTGAATAATTGCCTTAATGCCGGCCTTCGCAGCCTCTTCAACCGTATCGGGGAAGGGGAAGAACGCATCAGAGGCAAGTGCTGCACCCTGAGCGCGCTCTCCGGCATAATCCAAAGCAATTCTTGCCGCCATAACACGATTTGTCTGACCGGGGCCTACGCCTAAGGACATATTATCCTTTGCAACGGTGATGGCATTGGATTTTGTATGCTTCACAACCTTCCAGGCAAACTTCATATCACGGATTTGCTCTTCGGTCGGCTGAACTTTGGTAACAACTGTCCAGTTTTCTTCATCATAAAGCTTGGTATCTCTCTGCTGAACCAGCAAACCACCCATAACCTTTTTCATATCAAAGTCGTTGATATTAGGTTTAACCGCTAAATCAGGCAGCTCCAAAAGACGGATGTTTTGCTTCTTTGTTAAAATTTCCATTGCTTCTTTTGAGAAAGACGGTGCAACAATGATTTCTAAGAAAATTTTGCTCATTTCCTCTGCTGTAGCCCCGTCAATTTCGCGGTTGGCTGCAATGATACCACCGAAAATAGAAACGGGGTCACCCTCATAAGCCTTCTGATATGCTTCTAAAATAGTAGCACCCGTACCAACGCCACAGGGATTTGCATGCTTAGAAGCCACAACTGTGGGCTCGGTGAATTCCTTAACCAAGTCAAGAGCTCCGTTAGCATCATTAATGTTATTATAAGAAAGCTCCTTACCGTGAAGCTGCTTCGCAGCAGATAGCGTACCGCAGCAGGGGCCGACTTCTTTATAGAAGACTGCCTGCTGATGAGGATTTTCACCATAACGCATATCCTGAACCTTTTCAAAGGTTAAGGACAGATTCTTGGGGAACAATTCCTTGCCGATGGTTTTTCTCAGATATGTAGAAATCAAGGTATCATAAGCTGCGGTGTGCTCAAACACCTTATAGGCTAAGTAGAACTTCGTATCGCGGCTCACCTCGCCCGCTGCCTTATATTCAGAAAGAACGGTTTCATAATCGGCAGGGTCAACAACCACAGCCACATCCTGATAGTTTTTAGCCGCAGCACGAATCATAGTCGGACCACCGATATCAATGTTTTCAATGGCATCTTCTAAGGTAACGCCTTCTTTTTGAATGGTTTCCTTAAAGGGATATAAGTTAATTGCCACAACGTCAATGGTGTCAACACCTAAGGACGTAAGCTGCTCCATATGTTCAGGGTTGGAGCGCATAGCCAAAATACCTGCATGAATTTTGGGATGCAGTGTTTTCACACGTCCGTCTAAGCATTCGGGAAAACCGGTGATTTCAGAAACCCCCGTTACAGGCAGGCCAGCTTCAGCAAGCACCCGCTTGGTGCCGCCGGTGGAAACAATTTCAAACCCCAAATCAATTAAACCCTTCGCAAACTCAACAATACCATTTTTATCAGATACACTCAGCAATGCTCTTTTTGCCATGATAGCCATTCCTTTCTTTTCTCATTTGTTAGTGAATCGTTACGCAGCGTCCGTTTCGTGTGATTCTGTCGGCGCACAAAAGCTCTACAGCCTGAGGAAGAAGCACATGCTCTGCCTCCTGCATCACAAGCTTTTGCAAGGCCTCTGCCGTAATACCTTCAGGAATATCGACAGCTTTTTGCATAATGATGGCGCCGCCATCTGTCACCTCATTCACAAAATGAACCGTTGCACCCGTCACCTTAACGCCATATTCCAGTGCACGCTCGTGAACAGACAAACCGTAAAACCCATCACCGCAAAAAGACGGAATCAAGGCCGGATGCACATTCACAATGCGGTCGGGATACTGACGGATAAAATCGTCAGAAAGCACCAGCATAAAGCCGGCTAAAACCAAAATATCAATTTCGCGTTCTTCCAGCTCAGATAGCAAGGCCGCTTCAAAGGATGCACGGTCAGAAAATGCCTTTCTTTCCACACAAATGCCTTCAATGCCGGCTTTTTCAGCACGTTCTAAGGCAAATGCACCGGGCTTGCTGGCAATGACTACACAAATTTCGCCACTTGATAATCTGCCTTCTTTTTGTGCGTCAATCAGCGCCTGCAGATTGGTACCGCCACCGGAAACTAACACGCCAATTCTTTTTTTCTCGTTCATAGCCAAAACCTCTTAGGACAGAACAACGCCCTGATCGCCCTCTGCCACTTCACCAATCACCCAAGCCTGTTCGCCCAGACTCTTTAAATGACTCACGATGGCATCTGCCTTTTCCTTGTCAACGGCCAACACCAAACCAATACCCATATTAAAGGTATTATACAAATCACGTTCGGAAAGACCTGCGGTTTCTTCCATTAAACGGAAAATTGTCGGTGTTTCAAAACTATCCTTTTTCACATGAGCACAAAGGCCCTCAGGCAGCATACGAGGAATGTTTTCATAAAAACCACCGCCGGTGATATGTGAAACTGCGTTGATGCCAAAGTTTTCAATGACAGAAAGCAAAGGCTTTACATAAATTTTAGTCGGCGTCAGCAAGGTTTCTCCCAAGGTTTTACCCAAAACAGCAGGTGCATCAAGCAAACGCTCTTTTGCATTGGGAGAATCTAAATTAAAGATTTTGCGAACCAAGGAATAACCGTTGCTGTGAATACCGGAAGACGCAATACCAATCAAAGCATCACCTGCTTTTGTTTTGCTGCCGTCAACAATCTTATCTTTGTCAACAACGCCAACGCAAAAACCTGCCAGGTCATATTCTTCCGGTTTATAAAAACCGGGCATTTCCGCCGTTTCACCACCAATTAAGGCTGCACCTGCCAATACGCAGCCATCAGCAACACCTTTCACGATTTCTGCAATGCGAGTGGGAACATTTTTACCCACTGCCAAATAATCTAAAAAGAACAGGGGTTTTGCACCGGAGCAAGCAATATCATTAGCACACATTGCCACGCAATCCTGACCAATGGTGTCGTGCCTGTCCATCAAAAACGCCAGACGAAGCTTGGTTCCTACGCCATCGGTGCCGGAAACTAAAACAGGATTTTGGTAACCTGCACCCAATTCAAACAAACCACCAAAACCGCCCAATCCGCTCAATACGCCGGGAATAAAGGTTTTGTTTACATGTTCTTTCATCAATTTAACTGCCTCGTAGCCTGCTTCAACATCGACGCCGGCTGCTTTATATGCTGTACTCATTTTTTGCCCTCCTTGTGGTGTTCAAAATCTGCTTTTTCTACTATAAGCGGCACATCCATGGGGTACTGTCCTGAGAAGCAAGCATGACAGTAATCGCAATTCAGCGATTTTGTCGCTTCCTTCAAGCCTTCTAAGCTTAAATATCCCAAGCTGTCTGCACCTATTTTTTCTCTGATTTCTTCAACGCTGTATTTCACAGCCATCAAACAATCCCTTGAAGGAATGTCTGTTCCAAAATAACACGGCCATAAAAACGGCGGTGAGCTGACGCGCATATGAACCTCTTTTGCGCCAGCTTCTTTCAAAGAACGAATAATGTTGGCACAAGTTGTACCACGAACAATAGAGTCATCAACCATGACCACACGCTTACCCTCTACGCTACTCTTTAACACGTTCAGCTTAATATTAACAGCAGCCTCGCGCTGTGCCTGAGTAGGCAAAATAAAGGTTCTGCCGATGTATTTATTTTTAATAAAACCCTTACCGTAAGGCAAGCCCGATTCTTCTGCATAACCAATGGCAGCGCACAAGCCCGAATCCGGCACACCAAAGACAAGATCTGCATCCACAGCATGCTCTTTTGCAAGCTGATGACCCATGGCCTTTCTAACCTCATAAACGCTGGCGCCCTGAATAAAGCTATCGGGTCTTGCATTATAAACATATTCAAACACACAAATTTTTGAACGCTTCAGTGCTTTTTCGTGTTTGATGGAATGAAGACCGTCTTTATCAATCCAAACAACCTCACCGGGTTCAACATCACGGACAAATTCTGCGCCGATATTATCAAATACGCAGGTTTCAGAAGACAGCACATAAGAGTTCTGCAGCTTACCGATAGACAGAGGATGAAGTCCGTGAGGATCACGGGCACCCAAAAGCTTTCGGGGACTCATCATAACCAGAGAATACGCCCCATGGAAATGGTCCATGCAATTTAGAACTGCACCTTCAATAGAATGTGAACGAATGCGTTCCTGCGCAATTTTATACATCATAACCTCACTGTCAATAGAGGTGTGGAAAATCGCACCGTTTTGCTTAAAATTTTCTCGTAATTCACCGGCATTAATCAAATTGCCGCTATAGGCAAGAGCCAAAGTTCCTTTAACGTATTTATATACCAGTGGCTGAGCATTTTCTCTATAATTACCGCCCTTGGTTGAAAAACGAACATGACCCACCGAAATGGTTCCTGGTAGCCCATCTAAAATTCTATCACTAAAAATTTCCGGAACAAGTCCCAAATCCTTATAGCTTAAAAACTCACCATCGTTATTCACGGCAATACCGGCACTTTCCTGCCCTCTGTGCTGGAGACCATAAAGACCGTAATAAGTCAGTCTTGCTACATCAAAACCATCATTATCATAAAAACCAAAAACACCACATTCTTCTTTGGCTTTATCCGAAATAACAACTGAACTACTAACGCTCACAAAAAGCACTCCCTTCTCTACTCAAAACCCAAAAATTCCATGCATCTAAACGCAAAATCGCAGTGCGACCATGCCGGCCGCACTGCAAATCATTATCTTTGCACCCGACCGGAACCGTCTCCTTCTGCCAGGCTCTTTACTTCTTTCACGCTCACGAGGTTAAAATCACCCTCAATGGAATGCTTCAGACAAGAAGCCGCCACCGCAAACTCAATGGCATCCTGCATGCTGTACTTTTCTAAAAGCGCATAAATCAAACCGCCACCGAAGGAATCTCCACCGCCGACACGGTCAATGATGTTAATGTTATACTTCTTTGATTTATAATATTCTTTACCGTCATAAAGCATTGCCGACCAGTTATTTACCGATGCAGAAATACTCTCGCGCAAGGTAATCGCAACATGTGAAAAGCCAAAACGTTCAGCAAGCTGCTTAGCCACATCACGATAACCGCTGTCTGACAGTTCACCGGATGTGATGTCGGTTTCTGCTGCATGAATGCCGAATACCTTTTCTGCATCTTCTTCATTGGCAATACAAACATCCACATATTCCATTAAGCCACTCATAACCTGACCGGCTTTTTCACTGGTCCAGAGTTTTTTTCTGAAGTTTAAGTCACAGCTGATGGTAATACCCTTTTTCTTCGCTGCTTTGCAAGCATCAACACACAACTGAGCGGCACTATCGGACAAAGCCGGTGTAATACCCGTGAAATGGAACCACTCCGCACCGTCAAAAATCATATCCCAGTCAAAATCTACAGAGGTTGCAGTGGAAATAGAAGAATGCGCACGGTCATATGTGACTGTGGAAGCACGCTGAGCTGCACCCTTTTCTACATAATAAATGCCGACACGCTCTCCGCCTGCTACGATATAATCAGTTGCAACACCATATTTTCTGAGCTCTGATTTGCACCATGCACTAATGGGGTTATCCGGCAGTTTGGTTACAAAGTGTGCATCGTGACCATAATTTGCCAAGGATACTGCCACGTTTGCTTCTCCACCGCCAAACGTTGCTTCAAGACCTTTTGCCTGAATCAGTCTTTGGTGGTCATATGTCTGCAATCTGAGCATAATTTCACCAAAAGTTATTACTTTTGCCATTTAAATTGCCTCCATTTATTTAGATTAATAATGTTTACTGACCTCTTGCTTCTTTAATTCGTTTAACGAATTCGCGACCCATAGCCGTAATCGCCGCATAGTCACCGGTTTTTGCACCGGCAGTCAAAGAGCTGCCTGCACCAACTGCCACAGCACCGGCACGAATCCACTCTGCAACGTTATTTACATCCACACCGCCAGTGGGCATAATTTTTGCATAGGGAATCGGTCCGCGGATGGCTTTGATCATACCGGGGCCACCTGCCTCGCCGGGAAACAGTTTCACAATATCGGCGCCTGCTTCCATTGCCTCAACCACTTCCTTGATGGTCATTGCACCGGGCATGCATGCTGTTCTGTAACGATTACACAGCTTAACGGTATCTAAATTAAAATAGGGACTGACAACATACTGTGCGCCGGATAAAATAGCTATCCTGGCAGTTTCAGAATCCATAACCGTACCGGCACCCAAAATAATTTGGTCCGGTGTATATTTTTTTGCAAGTTCTTCAATCACATGATGCGCGCCAGGAACGGTAAATGTCAGTTCAATGGCCGGAACACCACCCTCAATACAAGCATCAGCAATTCTGATAGCCTGATCAGCATCTTTCGCTCTAACCACAGCCACAATACCGGAGTCACAAATTTTCGTAATAATTTTTTCTTTATCCATTGTTTTACTCCTCCTTCGTCCCTAAAAATCAAATATCTCTATTAGTATAACAAAATTTCCGCAAAATATATTGTACCACAAGATGAACGCA
>JAZOBC010000007.1:0-15983 GCA_045595795.1 Clostridia bacterium
TGGAATGAACAAAGAACATGTTACCCTGTTGCAGCTTCTTCAAAATGCAATTCTGCAGCAGAATAAATCAGTTGAAATAGAAGATTTGCAGGCGCTGGACATACTGGCGGTTTCTCATTTTTGCTGGCCGTTGGTTTATCAAGGCGCTCTAAACTGTGGTGTTTCTTTGCCCAAAACATGGCAGGATCAAACCCTTGTAACAGTCACGCGCAATATGCAGAATCTGTCTGTGCAAAGTCGTTTGGTACGTATCTTAGGGGAACACAACATTCGTTGTGTGGTTTTAAAAGGAGCTACGGTAGCGATTAATTACCCGGAGCCACTGCTCAGACCCTTAGGGGATATTGATATTTTGGTGCGCGAAGCAGATTATGAACAAGCCATCAATGTGCTTACCGGTAGCAAGGAACGAAATCAAACAAGTCTTAAGCACGGATTTCATTATGAGTTTACATTTGAGGGTATTAGTGTTGAAATTCATAGAGGCATAACAGAGTTAACACGTGAACTAAGTGATGTTGTTATTGCAGAGGTTTTACAATCAGCGTTAGAATCTGTTGTTTGTTGTGGCTATGAGGGATTTTCTTTTCCGGCTTTAGAACCCAAGTATCAGGCAGTTGTCTTGCTTGCTCATATGAAGCGTCACTTTTCTGATGTGGAGACAAATCTTCGTATGCTTTGTGACTGGGCGCTGTTTGTGAAACAGACAAAAGATGAGGTGTGGCACGAACAGGTAATGCCTCTTGTTAAACAGGCAAGGCTTACTTGTTTTTCGGACTTGATTACATCATTTTGTAATGAATATTTGCACATTGAGTGCGAACATAAGGTAAGTCAAAAGGTGCCTGCGGCAGTGTGCCAAGCTATATGCGAAGAAATTCTCAGCACAGGAACCCATAGCACCAAGGGGGCATCGGAGAATATCGGCAATCTATACGGAAAATACAGAGCAACAGGGAAGGGACGAATTTATTCTGTCTTTGGTATGTTAAATGCTTTGGCAGAACATTATTTTCCATTTGTTCGCCGATATCCGGTTCTGCTACCGATATATTGGATTTATCTTCCGTTGCGGTATGTATACCGAGCTCTGCGTGGTCAAAAGAAACGTCAATCGCTTGTGCATTTTAAACAGGTATATGAAAGACGCAAAGAGCTATATAAATATTTACAGGAAAATGAGGATATTCATTTAAAACAACGATAGGTTGCGTAAGCTGATTTAAAGAGGTAATGTGGTCATGTATGGATGATCCCATTGCTTCTTTTTATTTATCCTTCATCTATAAAAATAAATATACTTTACAAAACATGATGATTGATTTTTTTTCCTTTTCGTGTTATGATATTCATAACAGTTGTAATCACGTAGGGTGTGAGTTCACCCTGAGTCAATAAAGATATAGAGATGCATTTTTCGCTAACGCTGAGAAAAATTTAAAAAATACAAAAAAAGGAATGTGAAAAAATGAAAAGCATTAAACGTTATGAAAGAGGATATGACAAAGGAGAGCAGCCGGTTGAAGGTAAACTGCGTTTGGTTGGCTGTGACGTATATTTAAATGAGTCAGAAGTGCTTCTTTCCATTGATTCCTTCACAGAGGAAACTCTGCATGAACATTTTGATATTAAAACGGGTGAATGGTATGTTGAGGATGGTTGGCTTGTGGCTAAAAATCCAAAGTGCTGTCCGGGTATGGTTGTTTCCAAGAAAGACTTTTTTGGCTCTGTTATGCTTGAAATCACAGCGAAAATGGTTGCGCCCTCATCTCATGATGTGAACATTATGATTAACGGTGAATGGGATGATGAAAAGGGCAGAGGGAATGCTTATGTTGCCGGCATGGAAGCATTTTGGCATGGCAATATTGGTTTTGAAAAGTCTCCGACCTATACGCTGACAGCTGCTACCAATTTGTTTGACTTTGATCCTGAAAAGGAATATTGCTTCCAGCTCGGTAATGCCGGTGGCAAACTGTTTGTTCGTGTCAACGGTCAGAATTGCCTGGAAATTACCGACCCGGATCCGCTTGATACATCCAAATACGGTAAAATTGGCTTAGAGGCATTTTCCAGCTGGTTTAAGTGCAAAAACCTGAAGGTATATCAGCTTAAGTACGAAAAAGTGCCGGAATATTATTGCCCGGAATTCTAATTCTAAAAACTAAATATCACATACAATTTTCTGATTATAAGAGAGTGTTTAAATGTCTGTTTTGCAGCATTTTAACCACTCTCTTTATTTTTTTATTTATGTATTTTGTATTGCTTTATTTTTTATAAAATTTCTCTACCAACGGGAGAGTTTTACAATAATTGGTGATAGAGAATCGGTTGACGCTATACTTGGTGGTTGGTATAATAAAAGTGGGTTTATATTTGAATGATTACATAGAAAAGAGTGTTATTATGTCAAAACTGGAAGTGAATTTTTCGGAAAATTTAAAAAAACTGCGCAAGGAAAACAAAATAACACAAAAGGCATTAGCAGACCAGATTGGATGCTCAGAAAAAACCGTCAGTAAGTGGGAGTGTGCTTTAAGCATTCCTGATATAGAAGTCCTTTTTTCTGTTGCAAAAGTATTCAATACGAATGTTGAATCGTTATTTTCCAGCGAAGACGCAGTCTATTTTTTGGGTATTGATGGTGGGGGAACAAAAACCCACATGATTTTAACAGATGTAGAAGGCAATGAGATTAAAAGCGTGATTGCTGATTGCTGCAATCCCATGGATATTGGCGTCGAGAAAGCGAAAAAGGTTTTAAAGGATGCCATTTATGAGATTTGCGAAAATGTTCCCTTTACCTCAGTTGTTACCTTTGCCGGTATTGCCGGTGGCACGTCTGCAGGCATGAAAGAAGTGTTTCAGGAGTTTTTTAAGCGGTTTAACTTCAAGGCTTGTAACAACGACAGTGACAATCGTAACATCATTGCTGCCGGTTTGGGTGATCGTGATGGTATTACTCTGATTTTGGGAACGGGCGTATGCTCTTTTCTTCAGCATCACAATCACTATAGAATGGCTGGCGGAAAAGGATATCTCATTGATAATGGCGGCAGTGCTTATAACATTGGCCGTGACGGCCTGCATGCATATTTTTGCGAAAAGGACGGCATGAAATCCCCCACAGAGATTACAAAGGAGATTGAAAAATTAAATATAGGAACACCGCAGGACGTGGTTAAGACGATTTACAATGGCGGTAAAAAGGTGATTGCATCTTTTGCAAAAACTGTATACGATGCAGCGAGAAAGGGCGACAAAACAGCTGATGAAATTTTGAAGCGCAACATGTGTGAAGCAGCAAAGCTGGTAGACACCCTTGCACAAGAATTAAAGCAAGATAAAATTCCTTTGGTTGTTGCAGGAGGATTAACAAAAGATGAATTAACGATTCAATATCTAAAAAAGGCATTTGATAAACCAGAACAGTATATGATAACGGTTTTAGACCGTGAACCCGTTGAGGGGGCAGTTATGCTGGCAAGAAAACTATATGAGGCTCAAAAGGAAGGATGAAGACAATGTCAAGAACAGAAATGCGAAACGAAAACACCATGAGTATACATAAAGAATCAACAGAGGGCATTATGCGCTTGATTGCTAACGAAAACTTTAATGCTGCAAAAGCGGTGGAAGCGGCTGTTCCTGATATTGTTAAGGCGGCTGATGCATTGGAAAAGGGCATGAAACAAGGTGGACGTTTAATATATGTAGGTGCCGGCACCTCCGGCAGATTAGGCGTGATTGACGCGGTTGAATGCCCGCCTACCTATGGCGTTTCTCCCGACCTTGTTATTGGACTCATTGCAGGTGGCAGAGAGAGAATGTTCAGCGCGGGAGAGGGAGAAGAAGATAACGGTCAGTCCGGCATTAATGATTTAAAGGCTTGTAACCTTGTCCCTCAGGATACGGTTGTAGGCGTTTCTGCAGCGGGGAATGCTGCCTATGTTGCAGACGCCCTAAAATATGCCAGAGAGATTGGTTGTGCAACCATTGGCATCACCAATAACTATGGCAGCCGCTTGGCGTTAGAATCTGAATTTCCGATTGTGTTGGATACGGGTGCAGAGGTTATTACCGGTTCTACCAGAATGAAAGCCGGCAGCGCACAAAAAATGGTTATGAATATGCTTTCAACCTGCGTGATGATTAAGCTTGGTCATGTATATGAAAACATGATGGTAAATTTAAGACCTTTTAATATTAAGTTAAAGCAAAGAATGATTTCCATTGTTTCTGATATCGTACCTTGCACCAGAGAAGAAGCAGAGAAATATTTGGATGAAAATGAATGGTCCATTCAACAGGTAATTAAGACCTTAGGCATTTAATAAAAACCATACATTGTCCCATTTTTACTTTTCAAAAGGAGTTTTGTTATGTATGCAAAAGTTGTAAAGCAGAATGATAATTATATGTTTGATATTAACGGAAAACTGTTTGTTCCGGCGGCATTTCGTTCTTTCCGCCCCTCACCGGCAAATGTTTCTTTGTTTTACAGAAATGGCATCCGGTTGTTTCAAATGCAGGTTTGCGGCATCAATAATACGCTTCAGTTGCCATATTCCAATTATGGTGGTGTGTGGGTTGGCGACCATGAGTATGATTTTACACCCTTTGACAGACAGATTTCCATGTTCAGAAAGTTTGCGCCCGACGGCTACTTTATGATTATGTTGCCCTTGGATATGCCTGACTGGTGGCTTAAAGAAAACAATTGTGAATACGACAGCTATTATCATTTGGGCGAGGCATATTATAATCAAAAATGGAGACAGGATGCTTCTGATTATTTGCAGGCGTTTGTTCGTTATGCAGAAGAAAAATATGGGGATTGTATTTTTGCATACAGCATTTCCTGTGGTTCTGCAACAGAGTGGTTCGATTGTGAATATCAAGGTGCCAGTGAGCAAAAAGCAGAAGCTTACAGAAAAGCCATCGGGGAACCGGACATTCCTCTTCCGACCGTGAGCGAAATGAGAGAATTGACGCTTCCAACCTTATATGACAATGATTCTCACATCTATAAATATCTTAAATATTGCAGTCAGTTGACCCCTGAATTGATTGAGCATTTCACAGCAAAAATTCAGGAGGTGATTCATCATCAGAAAATTGTTGGTATGTTCTTTGGCTATACGGATATGCCCCAAAACTATCAGAATCAAAAGGGCACCAACGGCTATGAGAGAATTTGGGCAAATGACAATATTGATATGTTATTCTCTCCGGCATCATACCGCGAGAACAGATTATTAGACGGCGCAAGCTCTTATCAGTATGCTGTTGATTCTGTGGCAGTGCATGACAAGCTCTATCTCCATGAAATTGACCATAGAACTTACTTGTCGACCTATCCGCTTGAAAACACTTTCCTGTTGGAATGCGATTATGAGAATGAGGAAGAAACCATCACTGTACTTCGTAGAGAACTTTGCGCAACCGCAGAAAAGGGTGGTTCCCTTTGGTGGTTTGACTTCATGGGCGGATATTATGCTTCACCGGGTCTTGAACAGGAACTGCAAAAGGAAATGGCAGTTTTAAAACGCCTGTATGAGCATCCGCACAAGTCTGTTTCTGAAATAGCGGTGTTTGTTGACCCAATGTCATTTTTACACATGAAGGATTGCACAAGTTTGCCACAGGATTGCGTGCGCTATAATCGCAATGCCTTACATGAATGTGGCGCACCCTATGATTATTTCAACTTAAATGATATTTCCAAGGTGAATCTTGAACAATATAAACTTTTTGTCTTCTTGAATGCTTTAGATATGGCAGAGGATGTTAAGACACTCATTCAAGACAAATTACAGAATAAAACCAAGGCATGGGTTTATGCACCCAACTTCTTTAGTGGCAAGCCGGAAGATGTTTGCGGCATGAAGTTAAAAGAAATTGAATCCACTGATGCCAAAGTGATTTATGGTGACAAGGTGTTTGGCTTTACGGATCCGGTAGCCCCTATGTTTGCAGTTTCAGAGGCAGATGCAGAAACAATTGCCACCTATGAAAATGGTGAGGTTGCCTGCGCTAAAAAAGGTAACCAGATTTATTTGGCTACGGGTAATGTTCCTCCTGAATTATGGTGCAAAATTGCCAAGGATGCCGGTGTTCACTTATATACCGAGAAACGTGGTGCGTTATACGCAGATTCACGTTTTATCGCCCGTCAAACCATGCACGAAACGGAAGTTGAACTCCATCTGCCGTTTGATTGCGTTTTGGAAGAATTGTTTGATGGTGGCATATATGAAACAGATCAGGGTATTTTGCGATATCAGGCAAATAACCATGAGACCAAGCTGTTTTTAATTAAAGAAAAGAAATAGTCAGCTTTAAAAGCTTTTGAAAAGGGGAATCAGTCATGAAAAAGATTTTGTTTCAAGGAGATTCAATCACATCAGCCAGAAGATATCCCGAAGATAAAAACTTCCGTGGCAGCGGTTATGCAACGATGGTATCTGGAGAACTTGGCTATGCCTATCCGGGAAAATTTGAATGCATTAACATGGGGATTGCCGGCAATCGTATTACGGATCTGATTGCCAGAATGAAATGCGATTTTATCAATCTCGCGCCGGATTATCTGAGCATTTTAATCGGTATCAATGATGCTTGGCTGGATGTGACGGCAAATGACGGTGTTTCAGAAGAACGGTTTGAAATGTTTTACGATATTTTAATTGAGGACTTAAAAAAGGCACTTCCTGACATTAAAATCATGATTTTAGAGCCGTTTGTGCTAAAATCGCCGGTAAATGAAGAAGTTTGGGATGCTTTCAGATGTGAAACAGAAAAAAGAGCCGCTATCTCTAAGAAGATTGCCGAAAAACACAATTTGGCGTTTGTACCTTTGATGAAGGCTTTTGATGAATCAACTGAAAAAGCGCCGGCAGATTATTGGTTGTTTGATGGGATTCATCCCACCGCGGCAGGGCATACTTTGATTAAAGAAGCCTGGCTCAAAGCCTTTTACGAGCTGGAAGGCTAAATTTTGTAATAAAGCAACAGAAATGTTGTAATAAAACTGTAATAGATGTCCAATGGAATCAAAGAATTGTCCAATTGTGGCAATGTGATATGCTATGGTAAAATTATAGTGTGAGATTGCGAGGTTATGCGCATGATTAATGTTGTGATTGTTGATGATGACATCAATGTGATTACCGGTCTTAAAAACGTTTTTGTTTGGGAGGAACTCGGCGCTAAGTTGGTCATGACATGCTCAAACGGAAGAGAAGCATTGGATTATATGGAAAATCAGCCTGTTGACTTGGTGATTTTTGATATTAAAATGCCGGTCATGAATGGACTTGAACTTTGCAAGCATATTTACTCGCAATATCCCAATGTTTCCATGATTATCATTAGTGCAATTGCTGATTTTGAATATGCAAGAGAGACTATGAAATACGGCGTTTCGGATTATATTGTTAAGCCGATTACAATGCCGAAAATCAGAAGCTTGTCAGAGATTATCGTTCGGCTCTCAAAGGCGAAGGATGCCAAAACGAGGCTGAACTCCATTTTGCATAATATTGACTTTGAGCGTAACGTTAAGAATGCCTTATCTGTTGGTGAGAAGGAAATTTTGCAGGAAATCATTCAGTTAGATGATTTTTATTTTCAAGCCGGGCATCAAATTATCAAAGAATATTATTGGCGCATGATTGATATATTGAGAAATTTCATTAAAGAAATCGGCAGTATGTTTTATGACGATGATGAGTTTCTTTCCAGTTTTAATCAGCTGGATGACATGCAGCAAATGCGGGAATTTACAATGAAAACCTATGTAGAATTCCTGAATTTTAGGGGGCATGAAAAGCAGAGCTCTAAAATGATGCTGGTTGAGCAAATCAGATATTATATTGATCATAACTACAGTGATAAAAACTTAAATGTGAATTCCATTGCTGAACGATTTTTATTGAATCCGTCTTATTTAAGTACACTGTTCAAAAATTACTATTCTGTTTCGCTTACAAATTATATCATTGACAAGCGCATGAACAAAGCAAAGGAATTATTGATAGAAACCGCACAACCGGTGCAGAAGATTACGGAAATCATTGGCTATGAGGACGTTAATTATTTTAACAGGGTTTTCAAAAACAATGTTAAAATGACACCGACTGAGTACCGTAAAAAACATAAGGGAACGGTGTAACGTATGAGAATCGGAATTCGCGTCAGAGTATTGATTTTCTTTTTAACAGTAACGATTTTAGTCAGCTTGTTTTCCAGTCTTTTGATGTATGTAAGATACAGAAACATCATGGTTGATGAAACCAAGCAGGATGTCAGCATAACGGCAGAAATTCGAAATGAGCTTGATGATTTAACTTTTTTGATTGAAAAAGCGGGCAACTATATCAGTTTTGACCAAACGATGATTGAAGCGCTGCACACAGATGTGGAAGACGGCATCAAGCGTACGGCCAACATAACAGCTTTTACCGCAGAATTTAAAAAAACATATGAGCTTTTGTTAGGTAGCAGATTTTCAAATTATTTCTTAAGTTTTTTTATAAATCCGGACTTAGCAGTTTCGGAATATGTTGAAGATGGCTCACGAATCATTTGGCTGCAAAATATTTTTAATCTTTACAGCATGCGAGAGCAGGAGGATTGGTATCGTGAAACCGTCAATAAAGACGGTGCCATTCATCTGTTTCGAAGTAATGATTCCGGTGATACCTGCATTTATCTTTCTAAGCTGATCAAAAACCGTAAAATGCTTAACAACTCTTACCAAGAGGTTTTGGGCGTCAGTGTTGTGGGAATTGATACAGCACAAATTTTGCAAAGCATGGAAAGGCTCAAGATTACGGATGCAATGCAATTTGCGGTGATTGATTTTCAGCAAAATGTGGTTTGTAAATCTTCAGATGAAATCGAGGACCAGTTTATACTTGGTATCTTAGAGCAAAACATTCCGACGGCTTCTGTTACACGGGTATATGAAACAAAAGAGTTTTTATTTAATATTGAAAAAACTGATATGGGTCTTTACCTCATGTCCATTGTTCCGCTGAATGATATTTATTTAATGACCCGGGAGATTCAGTCAATTTTGTTTTTGTCGATTTCTGTTTCTGTCATTTTGGCAATCGTTCTTTCTTTGATTTTGGCAGCCAGTGTTACAAAGCCTATTGAAAGGCTTTCTGATGTCATGGTGAAAGCAAAGGATGATGAGAGAGGCAGCTTGATAATTCAATCGGTTACCAATGATGAGGTTGGAGATTTATATAAGGCGTTTATCGGTCTTCTTGAGGATTTAGACGACAAAAACCGTCAGGCTCAAGAGCTTGAAATGAAGATGTTTCAACTGCAGATTAATCCTCATTTTTTATATAATACGTTGGATTCCATCGCATGGAAAGCCATTTCAAATAAGCAGACCGAAATTGTTGATATGGTTGAGTGTCTTTCTGAAATCTTTAAATATAGTGTGAGAAATAATGAACAATTTGCAAAACTAAAAGATGAAATTGAAGTGGTCAGCAAATATGCCACTTTGCAAAAAAACAGAATTGCACGCTTAATTGATTTTTCCTATGTAATTTCTCCTGAGGTTGAGGATGTTATGGTTCCGAAATGTATCTTGCAGCCTTTGGTAGAAAATTCAATTTTACATGCAGACAGTGGCTCGGAAAAACAGCTACTAATCCAAATTGTTGCCTATCAGGTGGAGGGAAAAATCATCATTCAGGTTCATGACAACGGTATATGTGGAGACATTGAAAAAATGAACCAATATTTAAAGGGTGAAGAAACACTTTTTCCCAATGGAGAAATGGGTATTTATAATGTGAATATAAGAATTAAGCTTAGATTTGGCATGGGGAGTGGTTTACATTATGAAAGAAATGAAACCGGGGGAACAACAGCAGTCATTACGATTGCTGGACAGCAGTAAATGCAAACAGAGAAAGGAATGGAAAACAATATGAAAAAACTACTCATGATTCTTTTGGTGTTCGTAATGTGCGCGAGTACGTTTGTTGTCACTGCGGTTGAACCGACCTTTGTGGCAAAGCTGGAAACATCAATTGACGGCAATGATCAGATTAAACTGGTGGTGAAAAATGCACCGCTAAATGCTTACATCGGTTTTGCCATTTTCGATGCAAACGGTTTTCCGGTTTATCTGGAAAATCAAAGGGCAAAGCAAAGCGAGGAGACTGCCATTTATTATGTGAAGCCTTCACATGCTCTTTCCGGAGAGCTAACAGCAACGGCTTCTATCAGTGGTAGCGATATAAAACTTACACAATCATTATATTATTACAGTTATGCAGAGCAGCAAGCTGCGATTGATTATATTATGAACGGCGACCATTTAACGCCGCCGGCTGATGTAACCGATCCAGTAAAAATTACTGAAAGATTGTGGGCTAAGCAGGAGCAGCTTTCCCTTGAGATGGAATCAGGGTTATACATACAGTTGGTTGACAAAAACAGCTTTGCAACCAGATTACATACTGCTTTGATGGCAGAAACAGAAACCGTTGAAGCCGGTCGCTTCAATGAACTTTTTTTTGAAAGTGCATTGCTTGAACTTTTAAATAAAGGAAGCTTAAGCGACATTTCGGTTATTCTTGCTGATGTTATTGCAATGGACCAGACAGGCTTTAGTGCCATGACGGAAGAATATGGTTGGTATAATGCCCTGACCAATAAGACAGCAGTCTTATCCTTGGTAAAAGGTCCGTTTACCACAATTAGTCAGTTTAACGACGCTTTGCAAGAACAATGCTTTATTGCGAAACTGAATACGCTGCATGTGAGTGAGATGTTGGATCTCTTCAAGCACGCAGACGAAAATTATTTAAGTGGAACCTTTGATTTAGACTTTGAGTCTTATGATGGCTTAAACGACACAAGAAAAAGTTATTTCCTGACACAGCTTGATGCAACTTACACTTCTTTAAATGATGTGAAACGCATTTTTGATGCAGCACTTGAAAGTGCCTCTGTGTATGAAGAAAGAAATGAAAATCCTGATTCTGAGAGACCATCTTCAAATAGGGGTGGCAGTGTTGGTAGCATTGCAGCGATTGTGGATGGCGGCATGATTGATAACGGTGCGGCCAACAATAAGGGATTTAACGATCTTTCATCTGTATCCTGGGCAAAAGAAGCAATTGAGGCCTTTGCTGAAAGAGGAATCGTTTCAGGTATGGGCAACAATCAGTTTATGCCAAACAATTCCGTCACGAGAGAACAGTTTGTAAAAATGCTGTTAGGCACATTTGAAATTAAAACTGCAGCAGGGAACGGCGCATTTTTCCATGATGTTCATGCCGGACAATGGTATTATGAATATGTGCAAACCGCGGTTTCCCTGGGATTGGCTTCCGGCTATGGCGACACCTTTGGCATTGGTGATTCCATCACAAGAGAAGACATGGCTGTTATGATTTATAATTGTGCTAAGCGTCAAGGCATTGAACTTGTGGCGAAGCATGCAGAAAGTCCGGCAGATTATGATTCAGTTTCTGGCTATGCAAAAGAGGCAGTAGACGTGTTATATAAGGCAGGCATTATCAATGGTGTTGGTGATGGAAGCTATGCACCGAAGATGCAAGCCACAAGAGCGCAGGCAGTTAAACTGCTTTATGAACTATGGAGGGTTGTTGGATGAAAAAACGTGTTATTTCAATTTTAATGGCAGTTTTACTCCTTCTGGGAAGTAGCATTTCCATCTACGCAGAAACGAATAACGCATCTGATGAGTTTGAGTTTTTGTCTGTGGTTGGTTTTGGTCTTGATTTAACAGATCTTGATAAAGTGTTAACCCGTATTGAGTTGGCACAGCTTGCCATTAATTTAAAAGGTGTTGCACTGATTGAAGATGCTGAGGCAGTTTGTCATGATATTTATGAAAAACATTGGGCATTCCCCTACGTCAGCACTGTGCTTCATTATGGCTTGATGGCACCCGAGTCTGATGGTATGTTCCGTCCTGATGCAGCAGCAAGTATTGCAGACGGTAGCCGTGTTATGGTTGGTATGCTGGGCTATGATCAAATTGCCAGTGTAACCAACTGGAGTAGCAGCGATTATTATAGCAAGGCTCGTTCTCTTGGCCTGCTTCGCGGCATTAGCTCTCAAAATGGCGTTTTAACGGTTCGCACCATGGCAAAATTAGCGATCAACCTTTTGAATGCGCCTGTTGCAACCATTTCCAGTGTTGGTGAAAATGTTGAATATGCAATCAGCGATGAAACATACATCGAGAGAGAGTATGGTTATTCCATTGTTGAGGGCACTGTTCAGGCTGTTGGACAGCAAGCTTTGACCGGCTCATCCAAAGTCAGCAGTGCATGCATTAAAATAAACGGCGAAGTTTATAACGCCGGTGGTAAGAACTATACCAAATATCTCGGCTTGGCTGTAAAAGCTATTGTTGATAAAGAAGCTGACATTGTTTTGGCAATCAGCTCGGCAAGCGAATTAGAAGAATTGACGGTAGAAGCAGAAAATATTATCAACTACTCAAGTCGTAAATTTACATATTTAGACGAGAGAGAAAAAGAGGTCACAGTTTCTGTATCTGCAGGATGTAATGTCATTTTGAACGGTCAAACAGTTTCCACCTATAATGAAAAAGATTTCATGCCCTTAGAGGGTCATGTGAACTTGATTGACAGCGATTCTGACGGAACTTATGACATTGTCAATATCACATCTATGATTTATTTCAAAGTCGGTGGTATTTATGCAAATGATTTTATGAGTGATCTGATTACCGGTGAAATTATTAGCTTAAAAAACATTGACATGCAGTGCTTTAAGGGGGGCTCGGTTGTCGATGTTTCTATGGTGAAAACCGGTAACGTTGTAGCGGTTTCTCCCGGTGCATTTGATTACTCAGGTGATGTGCCTAAGGTTGATACGGCAAAAATGAATACTTTATCCATTGACGTGTTGTCAAATATGGTTAGCGGCACAATTTCAGGCGTATCAAAAGGCGATATTTTAACCTATACCATTGATGGTGCCAGCTACGAAGCATCACCTTACTACCAGGCGTTGATTGATGCTGGTGTAGTGGTGGCTCCCGGTATTTCCGACATGGTAGACTTTTACCTGAATATGAATAACGAAATTGTTTTCTGCGATAAAACGGCACGGTTCTCACCTGACAGTGAATCTATTTTATATGGCTATCTGTTAGCTGCAAAAAAGGGACAGGGACTTCAGAGCTCTATCAGCATCAAAATTGTAAATAGCCATGCTCAGGAAGAAATCTTAGACTTTGCTGATAAGTTCTACATTAACGATTCTCGTGTTGCAGCTGCTCAAAGCGACTTTTTCAATCACCCGCAGTTATATCAAAACGGCATGCTGCAAAGACAGCTCATTCGTTATGAGTTAAATGGTGAAGGAAAAGTCAAGGTTCTGCACATTGCCATTAACTATGCCGATGAAATGATTTTAGATGCCGGCGGCAGTGAAATTCCAAACCCCAATTATAAAAATAATCTGACCGGCTTTTTCGGTTATGACGAGAGTCATTTTTCACTTATGCATTCTAATCCAAACTTGAAATGGAACATGAATATTGATCATCACTATACAATGAGTGACAACACGATCGTATTTGTGGTTCCCAGTGATCCTGATAATCTGGATGCTTGGGAAGTGACGGATAGAAATTATATTAAAAACGAAAAATCATATCCGTTTATGGCCTATGATCCCGATGAAGCTCTGGAATTCGGTGCCGTTGTGGTGGATTATTCCAAGGGCGGCTCTGCCAGCCAGAACATGATTCAGGAAATTTATGACAGAAAAATTGGTAGCTGTATGGTTACTGGCACAGAGAAGAAAATGGTTGACGGTGAAATCATTACAGTGGTGAACGGCAAAACCTATGGCTTTGTTTATATGCAGTTCCAGAACTGGCAGGATGTTACGTTAATTCCCCGTGTTCAAACCTTAGAGGATGTTGATGGCTGGGGAACTGATTATACCGGCACGAAGTTTATTGACCTGCAGCCGGGTGACGTCATTGAATATGACTTAAATATCGATGGCAAAATAGAACGTTTCAGAGTGCTTGCAAAACACTCTGACCTCTTAAATTCCTCTGGCAATGTGAATTACGGTACAGTGAACGATAAAGGTGCAATGGATAGAATGCATATGGGCATCGGTACCGTAACCAAACTGTTTGATAATGGCAGCTTTATGTTTGCTACCGATGCAGCCGGTACCTTTGGTGGAACCCGCCTTGCAAATCAGAACAGTGGTCTCTTAAACCGCGGCATGATTCGTGTGTTCATCTTTGATGAAGTGCGTAAAACTGTTACACAAACCAATACCAGCGCATTACGAATTGGCGACAAAGGCTTCCTGCGTTCACAGCAGGGGCAGGCACTGGATATCTTCGTTTACAGATAAGTAGAAGTGAAAGCAAAAAAATATTTTATGTGAGGTGTTATACAGTTGATGAAAATATGCAAAAAAGTCATTGTCTTAGCGCTAGCACTTTGTTTGATGCTTTCAGTGTGTCCTGTTTCTGCTTCTTCCCATTGGGCAACGGACGACATTGAATTTGCAACAAACAACGGTTTTTGGACGTTAGGCAGCTTCGACCCGGATTCTCCCATCACAAGAGGCGAGATCGCCGGTTTGATTGCCAGAATCATTGGCGCTGTTATTCCGGAATATCGAAATATGTATAGCGATGTGCATACAAGCACTGTTTGCAATCAGGAAATTATTGCCGTTTCGCTGGCTGGCATCATGAACGGTTCTGAAGGTCAGTTCCGTCCTAATGATTCTTTATCCAGAGAAGAAATGGCTGTGATTTTAAACCGTATGTATGAAGGCATGGGCGAAAAATTAGATGCCGAAATCATGTCCGGTCGTTTCTATGATGCTGATGAAATCAGCTCATGGGCATTGCAAAGTGTTTATAATGTTGCAGAAGCCAAACTGATGAATGGCGTATCTCCGAAAAACTTTGCTCCGAAGAAAACAGCCTCAAAAGCTGAGGCCATTACCGTTATGGTACGTTACTATAAGCAGGGTGGTGTGAAACAGCCCAATTTTGCAGTACGTGATGCCGGTGATGTTGACCCAAAAGCAGCTTTTGATGTTTATCAATCCGGTCAAATGTATCCCCAGGCAGGCGTTGGCGGCTGGGCAATGGTAGCGCAGTTCTCCGGTGCACCCGGTGACATTTATGTTGCAAGAACCACCTCTGAAGAAACCCGCTATGACCTGTTTGAGCCAACAGCCATTGCCAGGGTAACAGACCCCGATGGTAATTTGGCGGCGGTTGTCGATTTTTCTGAACTTAAAGATGGTAAAATGGCAAAAATTATCACCATCTCAGAAGGAAAAGCCGGTAACTGGACCATTGCTGTGATGAACGGCAAAAATAACGACTTATTTGAAATTGGCGTTAGTGGCTGTCAGTATTGGGGCGTTCGTGGTGAAAAGGTGTTAAAGGCAACTGAAACACTGCCCCGTGAAGTGTATGTTTATACACAACGTACAGCCAATAATGTGTATGTGGGTGTGAAAGACCCGAACCACACTACAACCCTGTCAGACTTAAACGGTAAGGTTGTGGCGCAGGCAAGCAAGCCTTCAACAAATTTATCCCATCACAACAGCACCATTGAATCGAAAACGGTTCCGGCTGATGCAGTATATAAACTGACATTGCCCGAAAACTACCGGGATTTAATCACGATTGAAGGCATTCCGGGACTGATGTGTCCCACCGCTGAGGCTGCAGCTGCCTTAAAGGGTAACTGGGTAGACTATGACGGCATTATGTTCCAAACGCCTTTGGCAGCCCGTGCCAGAGCTGAAATTGTTCGTTTAGCAACCACGAAAAACTTAGAAGTTAACATCGAATATCCCGAAGAATATCCCACGGATTTGGAAAATCCCATGGCAGAAGCCCAAATGCTGGGTCACTATGGTGTTATCAGCGGTCTGTCCGG
>JAZOBC010000008.1:0-35096 GCA_045595795.1 Clostridia bacterium
GTAGTCAGTAGCAGTTGCATGGCTGGCAGGCCAATACAAAAGCACACTTGTGTGCAGCCAGTAGTATTAGGGCTATGCCCGAAAATGAAAAACCCCCGTTATACGGGGGGATATTTATTGCTTAAATTGTTGCGATTGACAACTGTAATTTTGATATGCTATAATTTAGAAAAACACTGGAAGGAAGGCAGAAAAATGGATCAGATTATGATTCCGAGTGGTTTACAAATCACCATGGATGATGTGGGCTGGTTTTGCGGATCCGATGACCGCCAGGACGGTGGTTCTGCCCGTAGTGGTATGCCACGCAGGCATTGCATCAATGACTATAAGGCGATTCATGAATTAGGCAAGCGTTTAAATATGAAAATAAATTGCGGCTTTGTGTTAGGAGAATGGGATCCGGATAATCGTTTAAAAAAGATTCCGTGCTTCTCAAAATATGGTGATGATTGGGATAATGCATCATATTTCCGTGCAGAAGAAGCAAAAAAATGCGTTGAAATTATTAATAATTCGCCATATATTGACATTGCTGTGCATGGACTGATGCATAATTATTATAAAAAAGATGCGAATTACAGCAACACAGATTATTATTGTAATAAAAATGGTACATATTATCCCATTCCGGATGACGAAATTCGCATGCGTTTAGAGGCTTTTTTTGATTTACTGGCATACCACGGCATCAAAAAAGAGGTTAATAGCTTTATTCCACCGTCATTTGAATATATCTGGGATACGATTTCCAAAACTTTACATACATATGGCATTTTATATCTTTCTACCATTTTTGATGTTGTTCGCAACCGAACAGATCTATCAATGGCTGAAATGGAAAACGGCATTATATCCTTAGACCGTAATAACAACCAGATAGAGTGGTGGGAGCTCTCGGCTGACCCGCGCAGATTGCCCGTTGTAAGCGGAATTTTTGGTTGTCATTGGATTAACATTCTGCATATTGAAACGAACGGTTATCCCATGATTCTGGATCAATGGGAAGAATATTTCAAGAAATGCAGTGAAACCTTTGGTGTCATTTTATCTCGTGATATGCAATTTTATGCAACACAGGCATTGTATAAAAAATATACGATTGTTGAAACAGAAAACGGTGCATTGACCTTAGATATTCAAAATATTCCGAAAGCGAAAGGTTTGGGCAAATGTTTTTATCTGAGTGCAAGAAAGCCCATTAAAAGTTTTACAGGTTGTGATATGACAGTTTACGAACAGCATGACGGATTTATCAACTATGAAATTACGCCGCATGATTCAGTTTTAACATTTACATTATAATGCGATATAAGAAATTATAAACCAGTCACAACATAAAATGTGTCTGGTTTTTTCATATTTTGGAAGAGAGGGGTTGACATGTATGATTTTGGATGGTATAATTTAAATATATCGAATTATACAAAATAAGAATTTTGTATAATTCGGAGGAGGGAAAATAATGAAAAATACCTATCAGGACGCCCCCTTTTATTTAAAGGACTTTATTACCTATATGGAGGCCATACGTGGTAAATCCAAAAACACGGTACAGGAATATTATTTTGACCTGCGTACGTTTTTGCGCTACATGAAGGTTCTGCATCAAAATGCATCACTGGATGAATTTGAATCGATTGAAATTTCAGATGTAACCATTGATTTTATTAAAACAATTACATTACACGACTTGTATGAGTTTTTATCTTATACATCTTCTGAACGGTTAAACAACGCAAATTCCCGTGCACGCAAAGTTGCTGCGCTACGTTCCTTTTTTAAATATTTACACGTTAAAGCTAAGCTCATTCCTGATAATCCTGCTAAGGATTTAGATTCACCCAAAATTCCAAAATCCTTACCTAAATATTTAACTTTAGATGAAAGTCGCTCTTTGCTGTCTCATATTGACGGCAACGACAAATTGCGTGACTATGCCATTATAACACTGTTCTTAAATTGCGGCATGCGTTTATCTGAGTTAGCCGCAATTAACCTAAAAGACATTAAAGACAACAAATTGACAGTTATTGGTAAAGGTAACAAAGAACGTGTCATTTATTTAAATCAGGCATGTATTAAGGCAATTGACGCTTATGTGCAAAATGAGCGACCCATAGAAGGTATTAAACACCCACATCAGCATGCTTTGTTTATCAGCCGTAACAAGCGCCGTCTCAGCATCAAAACAATTCAGCATTTAGTGAAAAAACACTTGCAGGCTGCAGGCTTAGATGACAGCAAATATTCTGTCCATAAACTGCGCCACACAGCCGCCACGCTGATGTATCAGCATGGTCATGTGGATGTGCGTGTGCTCCAGGAAATTTTGGGACACACAAACCTCGCTACTACGCAAATTTATACCCATTTAGACAGCGAACAGCTGCGAAATGCCGCAGACAGCAATCCTTTGGCAAATCCTGAGGATTGAATCAGCGTAAAATCAGTCCAACAGGACAATGATCGCTGCCAAAGACGTCTTTATAGATAACAGAATCTACTATACGATTTTTTATGGCGTCTGAAACAATAAAATAATCAATACGCCATCCAGCATTTTTCTCTCTGGCACGGAATCGATATGACCACCAGCTGTATGCTTCTGTTTTCTCCGGGTATAGATAACGGAAAGAATCTATAAAGCCGGCAGCTAACAGATTAGTCATTTGCTCGCGTTCTTCATCCGAAAATCCCGCATTGCCACGGTTGGTTTTCGGATTTTTTAAATCTATTTCTTGGTGTGCTACATTTAGGTCGCCACATAAAATCACCGGTTTTTTAGCAGAAAGACCGACCAAATACTGCCTAAAATCGTTTTCCCATTCCATTCTGTATGCAAGCCTGGCAAGCTCATTCTGTGCATTAGGCGTATAGCAATTAACAAGGTAAAATGTATCAAATTCTAAGGTGATGGTTCTTCCTTCATGGCTATGCGCATCAATTCCAAAATCATACATCACGGAAATAGGCTCTATTTTCGTAAAAACCGCTGTTCCCGAGTATCCTTTTTTATCCGCACTATTCCAATATTGTTTATATCCATCTAAGAGAATTTCTGCTTGACCTTCCTGCATTTTTGTTTCCTGAATGCAGAAAATATCAGCTTGTTCCTGCTCAAAAAAATCTAAAAAACCCTTTGTCAAGCACGCACGAAGACCATTTACGTTCCATGAAATCAATTTCATTTTTGCCCTACTCCCCTCTTTTTGTCAATTTATGTCCAAAGCATAAACAATGTTAAAATGGCTAAAAAGCCGAAATTAAACAGCGAAAATAACCCAATGTAATATCCAACTTTCTTGGGATTATGTTTAATATATTCCCTAAACGTAATCAAACTTGCAAGCGAGGCAATCAAAGTGCCTGCACCACCAATATTAACGCCAATCAGCAAGTCTTTATAATTCTCCGTAAATTGAGATAGCAAAATAGCCGAAGGAACATTGCTGATGCATTGACAGGACAAAATGCTGAAAATTAATGTATTTTTCTCCAGTAACATGGAAAAAAAGTTTCTGATAGGCTCTATCCTTGCCATATTTCCGGAAAAAATGAAAAAGAAAACAAATGTAAAAAGCAAAGGATAGTCTACCTTTTTTAATGCTTTTTTATCCACAAAAAATAGCACGACAGGAATCACCACAAGTCCAATCCAATATGGAATACCGCGAAACACAATCACAATTGCTAAAATGAACAAAATTACATATAAAATTGTTCGTTTTGGGTCAAGATCGATCACCACGTCATCAAGCTCTAAAGGTTCAGACTTAACAAATAGACAACACACAGTGATTAAAATAACCGAAACAATAAACGGCGGCGCCATAATGGACATAAACTCTAAATTCGGAATTTCAAATTTTGTATATAAAAATAAGTTTTGCGGATTGCCAAACGGCGTTAGCATACCACCAAGATTAGCAGCAATATTTTGCATAATAAAGGTAAACGCCATATATTTTTCTTTGCCTGTCGTCTTTAAAACCATATATCCAAGCGGCAAAAAAGTTAAAAGTGCCATATCGTTGGCAATCAGCATAGATCCAATAAAGGTAATATACACAATTGCTAAAATACTCATGCGTACTGTTTTAAAATACTGCACAAGCTTTCGTGCCAACAAATAAAAGATATGAATATTTTTCATAGCACAAACAACTGCTAATACACAGAATAAGCATGTTAATGTTTTAAAATCAAAGTAACCTATGTATGTACGGTCTACTGGCACAATAAAACTTGTGATAAGTGCCGCAACACAGGCAATCAGCATAACAATATTCTTCTTTATAAAATGCTGGCACCGCCTGCAAATACCACATACCTGTTGATACATAAAAATTCTGTCTCCTTTTAGCCCTACCGTAAAGTTATTTCACTTTAAAACTTTCTTATTGTGTAAAGTTGTTCAGCTTTACACAACTGTTGTCTTCTCTATTGAACAAAAGCAGACACATAAAATGCGTCTGCTCATTGATTTTTTATACAATTCCACCACCGGATTTTGCGCGTTTTAACAACGTTGCCGAAGATATGGGAGATACAAATACTCGGCTTTTTTTATCAATTTCTGTAATAATGAAGGATTTCGGCAAATCATCTGAAACGTTCACAACAAAGCCTTCGTCTTCTGCCACCGCCAAAAATTCACGGGTAATTTTAGATGTACTTGTCACATCTAAGTCTAAAATTGCAATGACATCTGACATGTTAACAACAACATCTGATCCTAAATGCAAAAACATGCTCTTCCCTCTTTTTACGTCATTAATTCTGCCTTGCCACCCGATACACTAAATACACAGCCTTGTTCAAGTAATGTATCAAGCTCTGTACAAGTGATAAACACCTGCTTGTCAGGGATTTTTCCTGCAAGATAAGCTCGGCGGTTCTGGTCAAGTTCACTCATAATATCATCTAAAAGCAACACAGGATATTCACCATATTCTTCAAAAAGCAAATCTGCCTGCGCTAATTTTAAGGCTAAAACAGCACTGCGTTGCTGTCCTTGTGAACCAAATGTTTTCGCTTCTTTTTCGTTAATTAAAATTTCAAAATCTTCTCGATGAGGACCATATAGGGTAAACCCCTGCTCCACTTCCCTGTCAAAACTGGTTTCAAGCTTTGACAAAAAGGCTTCCTTGGTCTCAAATCGAGGTTTATAACAAATGGATAATTGTTCGCCAGAGGCTTCAAAATGAGCCTTTTGTGCCAAAATATCCAATCGTTTCATAAATGCCTCACGGTAACGGACAAGCTCCATGCCGTAATCCACCAGCTTTTCATTCCACACGAACATCGTGTCACCTAAACTGTGATTGCCGGACATGCGAATCCGCTTAATGAGTTTATTGCGCTGCTCTAAAGCGCGCTGATAGCGACCTAAGGTGTGATAATATCCCGGTCGTAGCTGCGATAGCGCCACATCCATAAAACGTCGACGAATGTGCGGGCCTTCCTTGACAAGCCCTAATTCCTCAGGATAAAACAACACAACATTTAAATGTCCAATAAGTTCACTGAGACGGCTAATTGTCAGCCCATTGATTTTTATCTGCTTTTTTTTATCGCGCAGAATAATAATTTCTAAAACATGTTCACGATTCCGATCACAAAAACGAAGCTCTGCCTTGGTATAGCTTTCGCCGAAACGAATCAAATCCGAGTCCTGCGATGTACGAAAAGATTTCCCCATGCTAAACAGATATAACGCCTCTAACAAATTTGTTTTTCCCTGAGCATTATTCCCCAAAAAAACATTTGTCACAGGATCAAAGCTTAGCGTTTGCTCTCGATAATTACGGAAATTTTTCAGCGTCAGACTTTTAATATACATAGGCTATTCCACCGCAATTTCCACATATTCGTCTCCTAATTCCAAGAAGACTACGTCACCAGGGCGAATTTTTTTCCCCCGCATTTCACAAACTTCTTCGTTAACACTAACAGCACCGGATAAAATCAATTCCTTAGCATCACTGCCGGAATATGCAATGCCGGCATATTTCAAAAGCTGATCCAGTTTGATATATTCAGTTTCAATCGCTACCTTCATTGCAATCCCTCGCTTACTGTCTGTTTTCTAAGTTAACAATCAACTCTTCAACAATCTTTTTGGTATCTTCGTTCTTTTCCATGCTCTCTTTAATGTTCTTAATACCGTTTAAAATAGTGGCATGGTTTCTGCCACCTAACTCTTTACCGATTTTAGGCAAGGATAGTCCGGTAAATTCACGCATTAAATACATAGCAATGTGCCGCGCATAAGAAATTTCCTGCGTTCTTTTTGATGATAAAATTTCATCAGAAGTCAAATTAAAATAGTTTGACACGATGGATAAGATGTATTCTGTGTTGATATGCGGATCGTCTGATTTATTTAAAAATTCTTTAATTGCTTCGTCTGCAAGCTGCATGGTAATGGGTCTTCCCATGAGCACGTTATAAGCGGTCAAACGCTTCAGCACACCTTCTAAATTTCTGATGTTAGACTTTAAATTTTCAGCTATGTAAAACAAAATATCATCCGGCACTTCGAAATTTTCTTCGCTTGCCTTTTTCTTTAAAATTGCCACACGCGTTTCCAAATCAGGCGGTTTGATATCCACAATCAAGCCCCATTCAAAACGATTCCGCATTCTCTCCTCTAACTCTTTGATTTCTCTGGGAGGTCTATCAGAGGTAATGATAATCTGCTTATTGGATTCATGCAATGCATTAAAAGTGTGGAAGAATTCAACCTGCGTCTGGTCTTTATTGGAGATAAACTGAATGTCATCAATAATCAAAACATCACAGGTTCTATATTTATTTCTGAAATCAACGGTTTTTTTATCAATCAAAGTATTAATAAAATCATTCGTAAATTTTTCACTTGTGATATATAAAATATTGGCAGAAGGATTGTTTTCTTTAATTCGGTTACCAATCGCCTGCACAAGGTGTGTTTTACCAAGTCCCGGCCCACCATAAATGAATAAGGGGTTAAAAGCATCGGCCGGACGCTCTGAAACAGCCTGTGACGCTGCATGCGCAAAACGGTTTGAATCACCCACAACAAAAGAGCCAAACGTATAACGGGGATTTAAAGTAATCGCGTCATCACTTCTGTTTAAATAAGATACCGTAGCTTCTAACTCCGCCGGTAGCGGATCGTTATAATCAAGCAATTCCACAGCATAAAAAGACTCTGCTGATGCATTGATCGATTCCTTAATTGCATCTAAATACATGGATTTAACAATCTCAAAATGTAACTCCGTAGGAACCTTTAAATAGATTGCGTCTGCAGTAATGCCAACAGGCAAAAGCGGCTCAATCCAGTGATCATATGCTGACTGGCTGATTTCCGGCTTTTCCTTTAAAAGTTTTAATGCCTGATACCAAATTGACGACAATTTCGCCTTCATCTTTCGTGCGCCCCCAAATATATAATATCAATTTACATTCTGTGATTCAAAAAAGGTCGGTTTTTATATTATAACACAAGAGTGTAAAAGAATCAAGGAAATTTCGATTGAATGTTACACAAAAAAATGTCATAAAATTTAGGAAACTGTCTGCTAAAAAACAGACAGTTTCTTTTTTACAGATAAGGACGAATATCCATGGCAAGCTGCTCCTCAATATGAATCAGGCTTTTCGCCAGATTCTTTGAGGTTTCATCTGCTGCTTTATATTGATTCAGATATTTCGTCAGGCTTTTCACACCCATATTGCATCCATCAGTCATCAGGTCTGCAATGGTGCCATCAGATTCATTCATCAAAAGCATCGCATTGGTTTTCATCCAGGACATCCCCTTTGCCATGGGATTAGGCTCTTTACCTTCATCATGATAATCACGCAATAATCCTTGCAATTCACTACGAAGCTTTTCATGGTCAGATTTGCTTTCAGATAGGGTTTTTTTAAAGGTTTCATTAGAAACATAAGACAGCACATCATCAATGGATGAAACGCCCATTTTTACACCAGCATCACACTCTCGCAAAAGCTTTATAGTATCTTCTTCAATCATGTAAAAACCTCCTTTAAAGCAAGTTTTCCCTATTTAGCAAACAATATTCAAAAAAGTGCTAATCTATAACGAAAGCGAGAATTAACATACATAATTGACATACATTTTTTGTCATGATATAATGAAACAAATATAATTATGAAAGTGAGGATTTACAACATGCTTTATAGTACATTTTTCCACGAATCAAGCAACGCAAAAACTCTGTTTCGCGGTTTTGGTTCTTTTGGCGAAATCAAGGGCACGATTCAGTCAAGCGGACAAACACTTTATAATAAATCAGATGATTATCAAATCACTTGTCAATATGAAAAAGATGAAAACGGTGTTTATACAAGAAACGATACCTTTAAAAATATTTCAGCAAAACCGATATCTGTTTCGCAGCTAAAATCAAGATTTGTTTTTGAAGGCGGCGAATATGAGATTTACACACAATATTGCACATGGCAAACTGAAAGCTCAGGCATGTGGCAACCCCTTAACACCGCGATTTCTGTCGGCGGTGCCAGCACCCGAACCATTCAGGACGGCGCTCCCTTTATGGCGCTTTGGAACCAGCAGACACAGCGCGGTGTTGCCATTCACTTGGTACCGAATGCTGCCTGGGAAATGAAGGTTATGCGCGTGGGACACCTGAAGCAATATACCCAGGTGGTTGTTGAGTTAGGTATTGCGGATGATAATTTTAATGTTGCACTTGCGCCCGATGAAACAATTAGCATGCCGCAACTGATTTGCTATGAGTTTAAGAACAAATTAGATATGGACTGCTATAAATTGCACCACTATCTGCACACACGCTACCCCCGTCGTGAAATGCCTGTGATTTATGATACATGGATGTATTGCTTTGACCACGTGAACTACGAAAACATTGCAAAGCAAATTCCTTTAGCAGCTGACCTCGGTGTTGAATATTTCTTCATTGATGCAGGCTGGTTTGGCAAAGGTAAGGATTGGGAAAACAGCGTTGGTGATTGGTCTGAAAATACAACAGGTGCTTTTTGCGGCAGAATGATTGACGTTGCAAACGAAGTGCGGGCTGCCGGCATGAAATTCGGTCTTTGGATAGAGCCGGAACGTGCTATGCCAGATTCTGATTCCTTTAAAAACCATCCGGAATATTACATTCAAACTGATGAATGCTGTTTCTTGGATTTCGCCAATGACGAAGCCCGCGAGTGGATGCTTGGTGTGATTTTCGATTTAATAGATCGCTATGGTGTTGAATATCTCAAAGATGACTATAATGCTAATCTATACTTTGACAAATATAACACTTCATTCATGAAGTATTATGAGGGACACAAAAAGTTTGTGAAAGCCATACGTGACAGATATCCGGATTTATATTTCTCCAGTTGCGCCGGTGGTGGCATGCGCATGGAACTGAATAACTATACCGAGTTTGATAGTAACTGGCCCAGCGACAACGAAAGTCCTTATGACGAGATGAAAATCTATAAGGCATCTATTTTACGATTGACTCCTCAGTTTTATGAACGTTGGGTTGCTGCTCATTCCATGAAGGGCTATGAATCCTTCTACGAATCCTTCGGCTTCTACAATCAAGGTAACACAGAAAGACTGGTTGCCTCAGCTGATGCAACGTGGAAACAGCTCGTGGGCGTGCAGTTCTCATACCTTGCCGGCTATATGACCGGGGGTCCCATTGGACTTTCCTGCGACTTAGAAATGTTATCACCCAAAGCGCGTCAGTTCTTTAAGGATTTCATTGCCAAAGTGAAGGAAAACCGAAAGTTCTGGTTAAATGCTGTTGCCAGAATTTTGTGTGATACCGAAACCGTTACTGTACTACAATATAGCGACATGGAACTTTCCGAAATCGTGGTACAGTTATTCACAGGTAACACCCATCAAGACCATTTCCGCATCTACCCTGTTGTGAATGCAGATAAACAGTATCGTATCAATAACGATTCTGTTGTAAGTGGCAAAACAATTTTAGAAGACGGCATCGTGCTTTCCACACCAAAAGGCAACAACAACTGGCATGAAATGTTGGAAGTAACACTAAAAGTGGTTTAACTAAAAAGTGGCTGCAAATTGCAGCCACTTTTTTACTTGATTTTTGTAATGTCATAAGGTGTAACCTGATACACAAAATAGTTGAGCCAGTTAGAATACAGCAGATTGGCATGACTTCTCCAGGTGACCAACGGGGGTTTCGTGGGGTCATCATCAGGAAAATACTGATATGGCACTGAAATCGGTAGTCCTGCCTCCACATCACGCAGATACTCTTTTTTTAGGGTATCTCTATCATACTCCGAATGTCCTGTCACGAAAATCTGACGACCTCGTGCAGTGCTCAGCACATATAAACCGGCTTCTTCAGAGCTTGATAAAATCTTCAGTTGCGGCACCTTCTCCACATCTTCCCGGCGGATGGTGGTGTGCCTCGAATGAGGCGCACGAAACACTTCATCAAAGCCACGGAATAAAATAGAAGATTTATGCTCAACCTTGTGGTCATACACACCAAACAGCTTTTGCTCTAAGGGATATTTTTGAATGCCATAATGATAATAAAGCCCTGCCTGAGCGCCCCAGCAAATGTGAAATGTGCTGGTAACATGCGTTTTAGTCCATTCAAAAATACGACATAACTCATCCCAATAAATCACATCTTCAAAAGGCATCTGCTCTACCGGCGCACCGGTAATCACCATACCGTCAAAGGTTTCATGCTCAATCTCAGCAAAAGTTTTATAGAATGAAAGCAGGTGCTCTTCATTAACATTTTTTGACTTATAGCTTTCCGTGTGTAGTAGCGTCAATTCCACTTGAAGAGGCGTATTTCCAAGCAAACGAGCAAGCTGTGTTTCCGTTTCTATTTTGGTCGGCATCAGATTTAAAATTGCAATTTTTAAAGGTCTGATGTCTTGTGTTAAAGCTCTTGTTTCAGTAATAACAAAAATATTTTCTTCTGTTAGCGTCTTAGTTGCAGGTAATTGATTCGGTATTTTAATCGGCATTTCATCACTCCTCTGCCAAAATCAATCAGATAAAATACGCCCCGGAAGTTCCGGGGACGTAATTTGGTTCAAAGCTTATTTTCCAATCACTTTATGATAAACCTTTTTACCCTTTTTAATCACGATTCCTTCACGAATAGCATCTGCGCTTACGGTGTAAGCCACATCTGTAATTTTTTCATCATTCACAGAAACGCCACCCTGCTGAATCAAGCGACGGCCCTCGCCTTTAGATGGAATCAAACCAGCTGTTTGCATCACATCCAAAAGGCCATAGTTTTCTTCTGTCAGTTCCATTTCGGTGGTGGGCATGTTTTCTGTATTGCCGGCATGACCAAACAGGCCTTCTGCTGTTTCCATCGCCTTTTTCGCTTCCTCTTCGCCGTGTACCAGCTTTGTAACCTCATAGGCTAAGATTCGTTTTGCCTCGTTGAGTTCCTGACCGGAGAGCTTTTCTAAGCGACGAATTTCGTCCATCGGAACAAAGGTAATCAGTTTGAGACAGCGGATAACATCATCGTCACCCACATTTCTGAAATACTGGTAAAATTCATATGGTGTGGTTTTATTCGGATCAAGCCAAAGCGCACCTTTTGCGGTTTTACCCATCTTTTTTCCATCAGATGTCGTGAGTAAAGCAAAGGTCATGCCATAAACCTGCTTGCCTTCTTTACGGCGCACCAGATCAATACCGCCTAAGATATTGCTCCACTGATCATCGCCACCCAGCTCAATTTTACAGTCATACTTTTTATTCATCTGTAAAAAGTCGTAGCTCTGCATGAGCATGTAGTTAAATTCAATGAAAGAAAGACCTTTTTCCAAACGTGTCTGGAAACATTTTGCGCGCAGCATTTCATTGACAGAAAAGCATGAACCAATATCTCTTAAAAATTCGATGTAGTTCAAATCACGAAGCCAATCGGCATTATTCACCATAATCGCTTTACCATCAGAAAAATCCACAATGGTAGAAAGCTGCTTTTTAAAGCATTCGCTGTTATGATTGATGGTTTCAACCGTCATCATCTGGCGCATATCTGTTCTGCCGGAGGGGTCACCGACCATGGCTGTGCCACCGCCAACTAAGGCAATGGGTCTGTGACCGGCATTCTGCATGTGGCGCATAACCACCATCTGCAGAAAATGACCAACATGCAGGCTGTCTGCCGTAGGGTCAAAACCAATATAAAACGTAACCTTTTCGCGGCCTAAGAGTTCCCTGATTTCATCTTCATGGGTTGTCTGGGCAATTAATTCACGTTCTTTTAAAATATCAAATACGTTTGTCAACAGTCTCTCTCCTTACTCAAAATGTAACTCACTCAAAAATTATAACATAAATAAAGCATAATTACAAGAGTTAATCTTTAAATCCCGTAAAAAAGGCGCAGTCCAACGAACTGCACCTTATCAAAAATATCTACTCCATATCTGCTTTAAGGGGTTTTGAATTTATAACGACTGTTCTTTTGTCTGCATTCCAGTAAACATCAGGACAATCAAGTGCCTCACTGACTGAACGAAGAGGCAAATATGTGCTGCCATTTATAATTTGAGCCGGCACATCAGCACTCCACAGAATTTCTTTTCGATAATTGCCATTATAATAACTTCCGGTGATACGCTCTTCTCCAATGACGACCTTTATTTCTCTTATGTCATTTTTAATGGTAACTGTTTTTGTTTCTGCATCCCATTCCACATTAAAGCCAAGTTTTTCTGCAACGGCACGGATAGGACATAATGTTCTGTCATTTACAATAATCGGAGGATTCTCAGGCGTAACTACTTCACTATTAACCAAAATTTTAATCGTTCCATCAGGTAATGCTGCATATTTTTCTTGCCCTAATTCAATTGAATTAACTAAATTATCGAAAGTGTTATCATAACTTCCGGTTGTTGGCTGATCAAATCCCAATATATATAAGTCACTTCCATCAAGGAAGACTACCGATATAAAAGTTCCGTCATAATCGTCATATCCTTCTAAGCTTATTTCGTAATTCTGATAAAATTTTAAGATAGGTATACCTTTTGCCGTGCAATAATATGATAAAGATTTATTTGAAAATCTCACCTGCGCTCCGCTATTTTCCATACTATATAAACTTAAAATATAATCAGCATCATAAATATCAAAGATTTCTACAGATATTTCTCTTATGTCCGTGATTGAGAGAACTTCGTCTTTTATTACTTCTACAGATATGCTTGTTTCTTCTTTCAAATAAACCATAAGTTTTTCGTTCTGTGCTAATTTTTCATATCCATCAGGAATAACAATAGAAATATTTTCAAGGTATTCCTTTCTGTCTTCAGCATGCCCTACTGTTACTAAGGAAAAAACTAAAATAAACGCCATCAATAATGTTACAATTTTTTTCATTTTTATATCTCCTTTTTTTGTGAAGCTAAGATAAAATCATTATACCACATCAACATAATAATATCAACAACAATATGGAATATAATATGAATAATAGCAAAAAGAGGCAATGGTCAATGCCACAGCCTCTTAAGTTGTTAGTTGTTTTATTTCTCAAAATCCACAAAGTCCAGTTCTGTAGAAGCTATGGTCCGTTCAATGCTTTGTCCTTTATAGGTCACGCGTGTCTTCATCTCAAAGTTCATATCCGTATTTAGAAGATACACACGATATTTGCTGTCATCTTCATAAACAGCAAACCGAACTTTGTCTCCGGCTAATACCTTAATATGACTATTTCTATGTGTCGCTGTTAAAATAGATTTAACAAGAAGTTTATATAGTGTGTAAACGCCCGGTGCGCCAGGATATTCCTCTGTGCACATAAAGAGTACATTACCTTTACCATACTTATGTTCTAAAACTGCCGGCGCTTCATTTGTAAAGTCGTTGGGTGTTGAAAAGAACCATTCGCTCAGGCAAGCTGCACGACGACAAGTTTTCTCGTCAACCACAGCATAATTTGTATAGCCATCTGCACCCACCGGATCAATCGGGTCAACTTCAGGATGGATGGTGCCGGGATACAGAACACCTTCTGCAATGCTCTCTCTGACAAATTTATAGCCCTTGTTAGAACGGAATTTTTTGCCAGTTAAGTCACAACCTAAAAAGTCAGCCAACTTGCCGTTATGAATATAAGGACCATCGCTACCACGAACGGTAGAGGTTTTCATATGCGCAGCACTAATCAGCAGATTACCGCCATTTGCCACATACGCCTTTAGGTTTTCATAAATCTCTTCCGTCATGGTATTCCAGCCGGTGAAAATCAACCAGTCATATTGCTTCATAGCTTCTAAAGAAGCTTCTGCAGGCAGCATATCATACTGTCCATAAGCCGGAGCACCACTATAATCTGCATCCCCATAATTAACCGGGAAATGCCAATCATGGCTACGGAACACTTCGTCTAAAATTTTATAGCTATGTTCAGGTGCGCTGTTACCCCACTCCTCGCGGCTATGCTGACCCCAAACGGAGCTTGTCACGCCGCCGTAAGCCATGCTGTGGCCTGTATAGCCATCTAAATGACCGTGAATAAAGGCAACCTTAACAATCGGTCCTCGCGCCAGACGCTGATGGCCTTGAATGAAGTTGTTGAAGTTTTCAACCTCATTTCTGACCATGGTGCAATAAGGATGATTTTCATCTCCGTCTGCTCCATAAGAATGAATCTGTTCATATCCGCTTTCTAAGAACAGCATGTTTACGCCGGATAAGAAAGCATAGCGATAGATAAGCCCCAAGCGTTTTTCCTTTAGGGGATCATCGTGTCGAACACCGCCATACCATTCATGCGCAATGTAAGCACCGAAATCCTCCATGTCATAGCCTCTCGCGGCACCGCGGGTAAAGGCCAGGATGTGATCAGGATTTCCCAAGAACAGCTCACAGCAGCTGAGTTCAAGGCCTGCTTCTAAACCATATTTTTGCAATGTGTGTGACTCCACAGCAAAGGTCTGTTTAATGCCCATATCGTGGTTTACTTTCAGCATTTTCTGAATCATGCCCACAAACGAATCACGCGCATCCTGCATATCAAGCAAACGCTTGCCATAATATTTCATATCATACATATTCGCATGACATTCTTCAACATTCTTTTCATATATTATACGAATGGTGCAACCCAGTTCTCCAAAGCTATCACCGATAAAATATTCTCCGGCAATTTTATACAGGTTTTCTACAATTTCCTTATTAAGATGGCTTTTTTCGCCGACAGGCGCGGAAGATTGCGTATATAAAAAGCCAAAATATATCTGATTTTCAGCAAAATATTTTGCCCATTTATAGTAATATTCCGGTGCAATCAGCTCATTATGACCCGTACGAATCATGGCGAGCTTACAATTCGTGCCATAGGTGTGAATGTGTTCATCCAAGCCCTCAGGCGTACGAACATGCTCACCGTAATTCAGACCGATAACCATAAAACGTTTATCCATTTACCTCTCCCCTTTTATAACTTCACTACGCGGCGATACTCTCCAAGGTCAGCGCGAAGCACGTGCTCAACCTGACGGATTTTCCACTCCAAATGCCAGCGGTCTGTCAAATTGCCCATATAAGGCTCCCAACCAAGGCGAGAATCTTGTTCCACCAAGGGAATGGTCTCCTCTGCGTTTTTGATTTCAGCACGGAGCAAAGCTTCCATTTCGTCATAAATCTTGATTAATCCCTCTTTGGTTGGCTCAACATTCATTCTGCAAATCAGCACGTGCCATTTTTTGGCAGCGAGACCGGTTTTCGTAGAATTTGTAATGAACTGACATAAATTTTGTAGTTTCTGCAGCTTTTCGTTAGGATTCACTGCTTTGGCAAAATGAGCCATGCCCTGCTCCATCAGCTCCAGATTTTTCTCCATGTAACGAATTTCGTCATGTATGCGAACAGAAAGAGGTGATTGATTTGGCTCGCTCCAATTATGATACCGCGGCATAACAAACGGATGAATGCTTTCTCCCGGCTTGGGCTGTACATTGGTTGATTCTGACAGGTTAAAAGGATAAGAAGGACCCACACGCATCGCACCATATTGGTCTGCATTGCTGGGCGTGTTATAGCGGATGGCTTCACTCACACACTGCAGGGCGGCATCAACGCATTCATAGTTTTCAGCGCCGTATTCCGAAATTAAAATTTCTTTTAAAATGTCTTCCATAGGTTCATGCGGCTCTAAGAAGCAATGTTTGGAAAGCTTACTGATAAAGGACGGATAAATGCCATAATGATGACTTTCCATAATACCGCTCAGGCCCCAATCTTCTTTCGCCTGGAACATGGTTTTATAGCGGCGCATCCACTGATATGGCATAGGCTGATACGGAATCACACCCAAATCCCATGCAAGGCCTGCTGTGTTGGTCATGGAATATAAGCGAAGACCGCGTTTTTTCGCTGCAATGGCTTCACTCTTAAAGTAGTCGCCGGGGCCTTCAAACACAAGGGTATAGTCACAGCAAAAGCCAACCGAATTTGCATACTGTACCTTGTGGAACATTTCATAGGTCACAAGCAAAACAATATCTGTAGGTAAATTTTCAATCAGTTCAAGGCGCGCATCTTCCGGTTGATAGCCCCAGTTATAGGTCCAAAACAAAATTTCAGCATCCGGCTTCTCTTTTCGAATCACGCCCTTGACCATATTGAGCCAATCAGGATAATCAGAGCAAGGATACCAACCCGGAGCCGGCTCATCAATGGGAATACCGTCTACGACGGAATTTTCTCTCATGATGCCCGATGTGCGTGAATCGTGACTGGGGAACTCAACGGATTCTCCAACTAAAATCACACCTTTAAAGCCGGGACAGTTTCTAAACAAACGACCATAGATGTTATCATAAAAATCCTCTGCCCCGGGGTCTTCAGGATGCATACGGCTGATAAACTCACTGTAAGCATACACATCAATACCATAACGCGCTGCTCTTTTAATCAAATCGTTTGCCTTGATATCTTCGCCTTCTTTTCCCGAAACACAGTAGGCAATGGCATCTCTTCCCTCGTGAGCAATACGCATTAAATGCTCATCGGGAAAAATACCAAAACCATAGCCTGAGTGAACCATCTGCGGTGAAAAGGCAGGCTTTTTGCAAATTGTTCCAAAGGCAATCGCGGGAGCCTTAGCAAAAGACATTTTATCCTCTAAGTAATAAAGCCCCTGAGCAATTCCTCGTTCATCATGACCATAAACCCGAATGCCGTTTGCATCGGTTTCAATCATAAAGCCACGATAGGTTGCATAGTCTTTTAAGTCAAGTCCTGCTTCTTCAGCAAGAGATACAGTCACCGCTGCAGAGCCACCGGTGACAACCACTGAATCAAGCCCCATAGAGGTATGTAAATAATCAGCAAAGTCATGTGCCGCAACTTGGGTCACCTCACCGGCTTTGGGAGAAATTAAAATGGAAACCTGCTCCGGCATAAGGAATTCATGATCACAAGCCGTTCTGGAATAATCACGAACGTTGACTTCGTGCACGGTCAATAATTCTTTTCTGAAATCAAAGGCTTGTTCCTTTTTCATCATGCACTACCTCGCTTACACAATCAGTGTTTTCATAGAAAGGAGCTTACCGAAAAATGCCAGTTCCTCAACGGTTGCACCATATACAAATGTGCTGTGGTGTGTGGCACCATTTTGGCTCAGTGTTTCTAAAAATTCAGCTGTGGATTCTGCTTTTTCCGGCTTCATCCAGCCGCGCATTGCTCGGGTGAAATTATCATCGCCGGCAGGCAGCATTTCGCAGGATGAAAGCAGCAACTGATAGTCATCCTTTTCTCGGCTGACGTTAACATATACACCCTTGCCTGCCTTCATCTTGGAATAGCCTGCATACGGCATATTGCCCTTTACATAGCTGGAATTGGTGCGGTGAATCACGGGTGTACCATCTGCAATTCTATAGTTCATTTCGCCCATATGACTGAGGAATACCATGTTGTTATTCCAGTCAGGGCAGAAAATTTCAACAAAGCTTGTTTCAGGATATACCTTGAGGAATGCACCTGTAAAAGCAGCCGTTAAAGCATCGCCTTCACCGGCATAGCCAAGACCGCGCTCCATTGCTTTGCAGCATTCCACAAAGGGCATAGTGCCTAAGCCCTCTACATTTAAGAAGTTAACGGAAAAAGCGGTATACTGCTCCTTTTCGATATGAGCACGCAAAGCGAGACAGGATTTCATAAAGGCTTCGTATTCTTCATCAACTACATCATCACCAAACGTAAAGCGACTCTTATCCAATGCGATTTCTGCTGCTACTGCCTCAGCACTCACTGCCTGATTTGCTTTTTCAAGAATTTCAGGAGCAATGGTCTCTACGGTGATGCCAAAGCGTTCCTTTAATTCTTCAGGTGCAACGGCAAAGTCACCCATGCCATGGAAGCCACCGCCAACTAAGCCTACCTTCATGGTGCTCAGTGCTTTTGCTGCAATGGCACTGCGAACAAAGCTACAAGCGCGGTCAATCACATTTGATTCTGTGTAGTGACCCGCTGCAATGGCATAAGCCTTGCCCCGCTGCTTCAGCATGCTGCACATATCCATAACACCATGAATACCATGGTTAGCACCAATGTGTGACGGATCCTGCTTGGGTGAAAATTCCAGGGTTGGCGTGGTGTCAAGCACAACGATGGGCAGCTTTGTTTTGGTCAGCGACTCAAGAGATTCAAGTGACGGAGAATAAGCTGCATGCCAAGTCACAATGGCATCAACATTTTCTGCTTCAAAAGCAGCAATAGCTGCGTCAAATTCGGGCTTAATACGGCAAAAGTTTGAGGTTATAACCTCTACACCCTTTTCTTTAAACATATCAGCCATAATACCATATACTTCTTCTAAATAAGTACGGTCTGAGCCGATATCATCATACAGTTTAATATAAAGCGGCAAAAATCCAATTTTCATCTTAAAAACTCCTTTTTTATGATTTAAATGACATATAACGATCTTCTACAGAAGGTGTGATGGGGAGACCCGGAATGTGGTTTAAAAGCTCTTTGTAAAAATCAGACTTTTCATAAACGCCTAATTCCTCAGGCGTGGGACCCACAAATTCTGCCTGCTTACCCTTAACGGTTGCACCGTCTTCATCAACGGTGACAATGGCATACACGCCGTCAGAATAAGGTTGGGTCCATTTCACACATAAATACTCCTCATCAATTTCCGGTGTGAAGCGATTTAGAACCTCAAATTCCTCACCCAACCACTGCATGGTAACAGAATTCACTGAATAATACCAAACATCATCAATCTTCTCTGCATAGTCACTATGTTCATGACCATTGATGCAAAGAATCACTTTGTTGGGTGCATTGTCAATGATGTTCTTGACTTCTAAAACGTTCCGTACACCGCTAAAACCTCTATCCTCTGCTTCTAAATCGCCTACTAAGCGCTGGTGAGAAAACAAAATGGAGGGATATGGTGTTTTGGCCAAATCCTCTTTAAGCCATGTGAGCTGTTCCTCTGAAACATACGGCATATTGGAGCCATCATTTAAAGCAAAGTAGTTGGCATTTCCGTAAGGTACATCCTTACCGTCGATGCGCAGATAATTCGGGTCTAACACCACAAAATGATATCCACAGGCATCAAAGGAATAATAAGCGCCGTTTTTTGAGTGCCAGTAGTCCAATATTTCCTCTTTTGTGCAGGAATCGCAATCGTGATTGCCAAGGATATGATAAGAAGGCTTTTCAAAGCCGTTATACATGCTGATGATTTCATCATTGATGGCATAATGTTTTTCCACACAGAGCTTAGTCGTTCCTTCTGGATAACAAAAATCACCTAAATGAATGATAAAATCTACATTTTCTTTCCGGCAATCTTCTAAAAAATTCGCGACATATTTTTCCGTATAGGGTGCCATTTGCGTATGTAAATCGCCCATAACACCAAACTTCACCTTTGGTTTTTCACTCATAAAAACGTTCCTTTCTGCTGCGTCTTGTATGTTATCTTCTTGGTTTCACTTCGCTCATCATCGGTGTGCCGTTTTCTAAATAATTACGAACCTCTTTAGCAAGCTGCTTGGTTAAATGACCACGCATGTCAATGGTAGGACCGCCCATGTGAGGCATGATAAAGGCGCGGTCTAAGGTTTGCAGTTCCGTCAAAGGACCGGAAAGAGGTGCTTCTAAGGAATACACATCAATAGCCGCATAAATTCTTCCTTCACGAATCAGCTCAATCATGGCTACCTCATCAACAACAGCACCACGTGCTGTGTTCACAAATACGGCGTCCTGCTTCATCAGGCTCATCAGTTCTTTGGTGATGAAACCCTCTGTTTGCGGCAAAAGCGCTGTGTGGATGGAAACCACGTCACAGGTTGAGAAAATTTCTTCAAGGCTTGCCTTTTTAAAGCCTTTTTCGCTTGCCTCTTCTTCACTCATAGAGCGGGAATATACCAAAATATCATCCGTAAATGGGCGAATATATTCACAAAAATATTTTGCAATGGTGCCATAGCTGACAATACCCACCTTTTTACCGAACAGACCGCGGTTTGACCACTCGCTGGTATACCAGCCGGACTGCTTGATTTCGGTATAATACTGTCCGATTTTACGCAGGGCACAAATGGTATAGCAAAGGCAAGCTTCGGCAACGGACATAGCAAAATATTCATTGCCGGAAACTAATTTAACGCCGCTTTTAAACAGTGCACCGTCGGGATACAGATGGTCGCTTCCGCCGCCTGTGTAAGCGATCAGCTTTAAATTGGGAAGCTGGTCCAGCACTTCTTTTGGGAACGGGCAACAACCCCAACCGGCAATTAAAATTTCAGCATCTTTGGCATATGTAATAACCTCTTCACCACTCATGTTGTGGTCAAGCGGATTCTCTTCAATTTCACAAAAAGTTTTCCACTCTGCTAAAGCAGCAGGTGTTATAAATGTATCGTAAACCGTTCCCTTCGGAATGGTAATATAAGCTTTCATCATACAAATTCCTCCAATTATAAAAATTAAATTTTGCCAAATGGCACTTTACGTTTTATTATAACATACTCTTTTTCATTGTCAATTCTTATTTTTTATAATCTACATATAAAATTTGCTGAGAAAAAACTGTATCTCGGCTTTGAAATAAATCCAAAGCCGAGATACGTTGACCGCTAAGCCCTCACTTTAACCTTTAAAAATGCGGTCTAAAACTGTTACAACCTGTGCACGTGTTGCACTGGCCTTAGGTACGAATTGATTATTCTCCATACCGTTCATCAAGCCATGCTTGCTTGCATAGCCTATATAGGCTTTCGCCCAATCACTCACGGAAGAAGCATCTGCATAAGACAGACTATCCATACCGGAGAGATCTAAGGTTTGTTGCTTGTAGAGGCTATTGGCAACAGACAGAATCTTGGCCATTTCCTCACGAGTTACCTGATCGTTGGGTCTAAATACGGTATCAGCTGAAATGATACCTGCCTTGAGAGCGGCTTTTACATAGGAAGCGTACCAGCCGTTTTCTGCCACATCGCTAAAGCCTGTGTCAGTATCCGAAACAGGCAACTGCAGCGCACGAACTACCATGGTAACAAGTTCTGCACGGCTAATGGATGCATCGGGACGGAAGGAACCGTTGTCTCCCTGCACAACGCCTTTTTCTGCCATGGCATTAATGCTGTCTTCTGCCCAGTGGCCGTCGATGTCATGGAAGAGCTTATCATCAGCCGGCGGTGTAATGATGCCACCCTGATTGTCGCCTTCATTACCTTCGTTATCTTCTCCGCCAATGATGCCGCCTTGATTGCCACCTTCGTTACCGGCGTTACCACCCTGGTTACCGCCTTCGTTGCCAATCAGGCCACCCTTATCATTGCTTGCATCATTGCTCTGGAATTCATCAGTTTCTTCATCTTCCAAAGAAACATTACCATCACTGTCTTTGTCAAACACATAATAAGTGCCATCAATAATAACATTTTTCACGTTGCCATCTGCGTAGAAGAAAATCTGATCCGGGTTAATGGTTGTCTGATTGCCTGTGGATTGACAAGTTGTGATTGCAACTGTTTCTCCACGCATTTCAAGACCGACATTACCTACTGCACCATCAACTTCTAACAGAACTTTACCATCGCTGACACGACGCAAAATGCTACCTTGATTCAGAATCAGTTCACGGATATTTCCATTTTCATCGGTACGAACCACGTTCACCATGCCGTCGCCTTCATACTCACCAAAGGTTCTGACAGAACCCTGAGTGGGTGCATACTGAAGCATGTAATGCGTTTCGCTGGTTTCGCCATCCATGGTGGTAGTCATCTTCATAGCGGTTGCCACATCAACTGCAACACCTAAGTCGATGTCTTCAGTTGAAGCAGAACCCTGACCCTGTGTACGATACGGGAAGATCAAGGTATCAATACCCTGATTGCCGGAAACATCATCTAATGCATAGTACGCATAGGGAGTGTATTCGTACATACCCCAACGACGTGTAAACCAACCGTCAATTGACTTAGGATTATCAGGATCGTGCACCGGCGAAGGCGTTAACTGACCATCTGGTGAGGACAGGATAAGGTTTGCACCTATCTTGTTGGACTTGATCTGACCGTTGGGAATATCAAGAACCTGATTTGCATCCGGTATCATATGCCACAGCTGCTTATAGTCATGGGCTTTACCGTCTTGCGGCAGCATCAGGTCGGAAACAATCCAGAATCCGGACTTTAAGAACGTGATGGTTCTTCTATGGTCAACTTCAGGGAAGTCATCCGATGAAACTGCTGTCTTCTGATAACTGGTTGAAGTCTGACTTAAAACGTCAAACTGTTTGTTGGTACTCCACTCTTGAACTGTACCCCAAAGCAGTGTGTCTGCCTGGCTCATGTCAAACAAGGATTCATTTGCATAGTTCTGTGATTGATCATCAATTTCAACCGTGTTATGAGAACGGGTTGAAAGACCAAATCGACGGTAAAGATTATCCTCATAAGAGAACATACCAGGGTCAGTTAAGAGATATTCGCCATAAGCTGCAACACGCATTGCGTTATCATCTCTATGACCGTGACCGCCGACACCATTGTTATCAATGAACACGTGTAACGCGTCTTCGCTCCAGTCAGAACGCATTCCCGTGACTCGCAATGACGGGAAATGAATAGAGGTCCAATCCGGTTTAGCACCTTCAGCACCGCGCGTATCTAAGAACAGATAGGTCGGATCTTTGCTCAGTTGCTCATAATTCGGCAACTGACGATGCTTTACATTCGCCCAACCGGAGTCACCCCAGCTCATGGCTATGCCACCCGGGTCACGTGCAATGATTTCATTGTAAATAACCGCGTTATATAAGAATTCTTCAAAACCTGCCGGCAATTCATGCTCAGCCTTTTTCATCATAAGTACATAAGCAATAAACTGGTTTAAAACGCCTGCACTATAACCATTTGCAGTTTCACCATAAGCACCATCGTCTGCGTAGCCACCCTCTTTAACATGATACAGAACTCTCATCATTGTATCAAGCCAAGCCTCGCTATCTGCAAATTCAGGGAAGCTCAGAGCCACCTGTGACAGACACATTGCTTCATGAACCCACTGGTTATGCGGTGTCTTCGGCATCTGCAGTGAATAATTTGTTAGGTAATAATCGCCCCAGTCTGTAACGCCCCAGAAGTTCTTCATGATAGCGGTACAAACGTCAGGTGTCATATATTCACTATGCATCAAGCGCTCATAAATGGGAACCCATGCAGTTAAACGGAAGGAGGTTGAGAGCATCTGCGGCATACCACAGGTTACGCGCATGTAACCGGGCGTTGTGCCGTTGTTGTTCAGTTTATCGAGCTCTTCGTAGTCGCTCCATTTGTAACCACCCTGTGCGGCTCTCCATTCATTTAAGGACATTTCATACTGAGAGTCAATGATGTAGTCCATCATGGTGTAAATCATTTTATAAGCATACTTTTCATCGTTTGTATACTCATACTCAGCAAGAGCCTGCGAAATGTTCTGGAAACGATGCGTCTGATGGAACTCAGAGTCCGTATATTTCGGATAAGCACGCAACCAATTCATTTCACCGGGAATACCGTTCATGTTGTAATAATACTTAGGCAAGCTACCATAGGATACCTTGTCTTCAGGCCAACTGATGTTAGGCTCTTCATGAACCAGCAGTTCCTTTGCATCGACATAATCCTGGTCAATCTTTGCATAAACCACCACATAGATGGAGTTACGAGTTCCGCCGGGAAGACCGGTTGTATCAAATTTCAATACAGCAGACTCATATTCTTCGCCCTGATGTTCACCAAACATTTTAACATGCAAAGTGTCTTCAAAGCCAAAGTTTGTGTAGTCATACTGACCGCCACGAATGGTTGCATCGGCAACGATCGGATAATTATATGTTGCACCGTCGATGGTTACCTCAAGCTTTGGATGCATTGAGCTATCGGGATGATCCTTTGAAATAATGGAAACACTACTGCTTTCATGATATTTCGCTGCAATGTTAAAGGAGTTGAGGCCCTCTGCTAACAGGTCAAGACGGATAGGAATACGAACTTTTTCATATTCATGGCTGCGAATCGTTCCATGACCCATATAGTAACGGTCAGACTGATAATGCCATACGCCCGTTAAAAACATCTGATCAACATAATCGGTATTTCGAGCAGCAGATGAGTTATTGATCGGGCTTGCCGGACGAGACTGCATATATGCAAGCAATGCAACCTTTGCCGCCTCATAGTCACCGGCTTTGGCCGCTGCTTCTACGGCAGACATTTCAGGATTTGCTGCATAGTTAAATGCAGGCTCCTTAGTCCAGGTGGTTCCGTTCCATGTTCCAAAGAATTCATCATCGGGCTGATAGTTCGGATCTTTCAGTTCTTCATCCGGCTGCACAACCAATGTGAAGTCTTTGGTTTCAGTGCAGCTACCATAAGTCAGCGTTGCCGTTAAGGTAACGGTCTTTGCCGGCTGATTCCAGGTAGGACGAATGACACGACCGCTGCTGGTGATAGCAGTGGCATCACTGGTAGACCACATGATTTTGGAACTGTATGCCAGTTCGCTGGGCAGATTCAAGCTGTAACGGATGCAATCTAAGGAATTATCATCAAAGGAATAAATGCCATAGTTTTCAAAGGTCAAACGCTCTAAATCTGCTGCAACATACTGACTGTCGGTTGAGAAACCTGTCAATACGTAATAGGTAAATTCTTTAATTGCCACATAATCGCCTGAGTGCAGTGTTGCCGTCAGGGTAACCTGCGGATTTTCAGCTGCATTTTCAGGACGGTGAACCTCACCGGTCAGCGGATCAATGATAGACGGATCGCTGGAAGTCCAGACAATCTCTGAACCGTAGAAACCGGTTGTCGGCAATGTGACATCTGAGTCAATTGTTCTATCCATAGCAAAACCGCCGGTTACAATGTCGTTATCGGTCAGCTTAACTGCATCCATGGATGCCAGCTCATAGACATAGGGTTTTGCTTTGTAGAATCTTAAATTATCCACATACATGGTGGTGAAGTTTCTGCCTGCTAACTGCATTTCAATGCCTAAAATGCCGGCTTCAGTACTTGTTGCAGGATATTTATCCTTCAAAACGATTTCTTCATTCAGCCACAGTGTCCATGTATCACTATCGCTGTTTAACAAACCGGTAACACGAACAGCACCGTCAGAAACATCGTAAGGGCCAAAGATTTCGCGGGTAGCACCGCCACCCTTTTTGTTAGAAAAGGTTGCAGCAATTGTGCCATCTGCCTGCCATGTTAAGGTAGAAAGCAAGCGGTTTTCTGTACCCTCGATTTCGATATAACCTTCCTGATCGGCATCAACCTTTTCCCAGAAAAAGTCAAAGGCTACAAGACCTTGCTGAGCCACGCGGGACTCATGAGCAAAAATCATAGCATGCGTGTTAAGACCCATGGAATCCTCAACACGTCTGGTCAACTGCATTTTGCCGCCGTTAATCTGTGCAACACCGTCACCGTAAGGACGGAGTTCCCAGTGGCTTGCTGATTTTTCATCATCAGAAAAGTCTTCTTCATAAATCATTTCGTTAAACGGAGGCAATTCCTGACGCAGCGATCCGATTTCTTCAGGCGAAACGCGGAAACGAATTTCCTGAGTCGCTTCTCCATCACCATAGATAACAGTAGCAGTCATCGTGATTTCAGGAGAATCAGCTGCTGTTGCAGGCACGTTCACAATCACACCATCGTTATTGATAATGGTTGGGTGAGAGCTCTCCCATTCGATAGAGCTGCCATATTGACCTACGATAGGCAGATTTAAGTTCTGGCTGATGTAGCCGCTAATGGGCTCAACAGTTTCAAGGAAATCAGAAAGTTCCAACAAGGAAGCGTCCATCTCAGCAACCACCTGGTCACCTGATCCGGCACGCAGCACTTTATAGGTTAAAACCTTGCTATCAGAAGCACCGCCGCAAGTAACGGTAGCCGTGATGTTCACTTCTTCGTCTTCACTGCTGTTGGGACGGGTTACGTTACCTTCATTATCAACCAAACCTGTGTTGTCTGAAGACCAGGTAATGGTTGAACCGTGGTTACCAACGATAGGCAACGGATAAACACTTTCATATAACAAACCGGGCGTTAATTCACCGGGTGTAAAGAAGCTTTCTAAGGTTGCCATATCTAAAGCAACAGCTTTTTCGTCCTCTTCCTGCACATAGTAAATGCGGATATCGTCAATGCTTGCATTACAGGTACTGGAACCGTTATAGAACAGGATTTTAGAAAATCCCTTACCGCCGCAGCTCCAGCCACCTTCAGCATAGAGCGTTTCATTCAGCCAAACTGACAATTGGTCGTCATCAGGTGAAAACAGAACAGATACCTTAATCTTATCCTTCACACTGTTGTCGTTCTGCAGTGCAAAGTGATTCAGTCTTTCACCGTTTTTCACATCGGCATGCTGAATGTTAACACCATTATAGCGCGGCCACCAGTCAACAATACCGAACAGACCATCAAGACCGGACATCTGAGCGGACATAACATATTCGCTCTTTCTGCTCATTAAGAATTCTACCAATATCTTACCGGTATATTCTCCTCTGTCTGCCTTGGCATAGAATTCTGCACTGGATGTGCCGGAAGCCGTGGGCTTAATGATGTTCAAGGTACCGCCGGATTCGGTAACAGAACCGTTACCGTCGGTCAGAATAAAGTGGTCTTCATCGACAATACCATCGTTGAAGTTTTCCATATAGGCAAGGCTTGTCAGCTTAGGCATGCCGCCAATGCGGGCATCCAGGCCTGCAACCGTATAGGTAAATGTTTTGTCGTCTTCAGCCTCATCCAAATAGTTTGCTGTTGCAGTTAAGGTAACTGTGGTATCAGTCAGCTGACGGTATACGGTACCATCTTCTGCAATAACCTTTGGATTGCTGGAGTGCCAGCTGATGTCAGAGCCATTCTCACCCAAGGTGGGCAGATTCAAGCTGTCAGCAATTTTGCCGTTTGACATAGCAACCTTCAGCAAGGAGGTTTCAGTCAGCATAGCAAGGTCGTCTGCCACATTCTGAGCAGCGCTGCCGGGCAAAGATGCTGTGTAATAACGGAAGTCGTCAATGGTAGTATCAAATGCAACCGTTCCATTATAAACATGAATGCAGGAAACACCGTCAGCACCAGTTGTGTAGCCTTTAGCTACAAACTTGTTGTTCAACCAGAAGAACACACGCTGTGAGTTGGTGTCAAAATACAGCGTCACTTTTAAGGTGTTGGCTGCACCATAGTTTGTCAGCAATGCGCTGGTATCAGAATATTCATCACCGTTGCGGGTTTGAGCATATTCCAAAGCAACCAAATTCCATGCGGTGTGCCACCAAACAAGCTGCGCTGCCTGCGTGCCAACACCAACGTTGTCACCATAAACACCAATAGAGGTGGAAGCAGGCGTAGCATTATTCTTACGAGTTAACGTAAATTCAACGGCGAACTGACCATGAACCGCAGATTTATCTTCCTTTAAATAGATATGTGCCTGCGTCATGCCGGCAGCGCCGGTTTTTTCCAGTTCAATTCTGCCGTTCTGCTCTACTGCTGTACCCTGACCAGGATCTAAGGTCACCAGACTGCCGGCGGTTCCATCGTCAAAGTCATCATATGCCTTCACTTCACCAACCAGAGGCAAATCGCCAACCTCGGTGGAGCGACCGGGAACAGAAAAGGTAAACGCCTTTGTTAAATCCTGTGCTTCTCCCTTGCTCACGGTTGCAGTTAAGGTAACCTCTGTGTCAGCTGCAGGGCGTGTTAACCAACCGGTTGTGCTGATGACATCCGGATGGGTGCTGTGCCAACTGATGGTGGAGCCGTTACCGCCAACGGTAGGCAGATTCAAACTTTCCATTAAATAAGTTCCCACTAAGGGAATCTTATAAAGTGAAGCTTGAGATAAACCAGCGTGGTCAGCTTCAACGCTCATAGCATCACTCAGCTGAAAATCACCCTTATAGCATCTAAAGTCATCAATGGTGTCATTTAAACTGCTGCTGCCATTGTAAGAGAAAATTTTATGCACATCATTCGCACCAAGTGCATAGCCGGAAGCAGCAAATTTGTTATTAATCCAGTAAACCAGTCTTTGAGTTTCGGTGTCAAACAGCTGTGTGATTTTTACAGTGGAAAACGCGCCGAAATCATCACGGTTTAAATAAGCTGTTTGTTCTGCGCCACCCTTTGTGGCAGCGTAAGACAGCGTAATCTGACCGGTCCACAAAGTGATAACACTCACCGGTTTACCGTTTGAGCCGTAATACTGGGTGGAAAGTGAGTTGATGTAAGCACTTTGTCTTTTAATGACAAACTCAGTCACAACCTGACCGGTCGCGCCGGTTGTCTGATCGGCGTTTGTATAAAATGTAACGCCGGTTGTGCCGCTTGACTTAACAAGCTTAAGCGCACCACCCTCCTCGGTAACGGTACCGTTGCCGGGGCTGGGGACAATATAAGCTTCATCAATCACGCCATCATCAAAATTGTCTTCAAAGAAAACATTGTTTGTAGGCAGCGGCATATCATAAGCGCGAGTGTCTTTACCGGGAACCTTAAAAGTATAGGTTCTGGTATCGGTCGCATCTTCATTTGTGCCGGTTGCCGTTAAGGTAACGTCTGTGTCCTCGTCAGGACGGGTAATTGCACCCATGGTTGCACTGTCAGTGCTGATAACCCCGAAAGGTTCACATGACCAGGAAATGGTACTGCCGTTTGCACCTTGCGTCGGCAGTCTTAATGTGTCAATCAAATAGTCATTAGTACCAAGAGACACTTTAACTAAGCTATTCCATGTAATTGCATCCAAATCCTGAGTCAAGGCGTTAGCGTCAGCTGATGCTGTGATGCATAATACCTGTGCTGCCATGATGAGAACAAGTATCATAGATAGAATTCTTTTTATCATCTTGACTCTCCTTTAAGTTCGTGGGTCTAACATCATGCAGTCTTTCGTAGGGGATTTGTGTTTCCTCACAACAGCCTCTCATCGCTTAGAGGGATGGGGACCGTCGAAGACACAGCCCCCATAAAGCCCTCCTTGTGTAAAGGAGGGGGGACCGTCGAAGACACACCCCCATAAAGCCCTCCTTGTGCAAAGGAGGGGGGACCGTCGAAGACGGTGGGAGGATTGTTAGACAAAACAACCTCTTAGTTACAACCCCTCAGTCAGCTCCCCTCGCGTGCCCAGAATGGGTATACACAGGGGAGCCTCTATTGGGGAGGCTTTGGGGAGGGAAACCCTCCCCTACGTTTGCATCATGTTTAATCCCACATCGCGGGGTTCATTAATAAGCAGTTGCTACAGCTGCGGGAACTGCTGCGCAAACAGGCTGCAAGGTGCTTGTTGCGTCGCTCCAGAGGTAAATTACAACGCTATTTGCACCTGCAGTTGAAAGTGCGCTTGTGTCTGCTACAACACTGCCGTCTGCAACTAAGGTTACGTCAGCCGGAACTGCAGAAATTAAAGTTTTGTTTGCGCCGTTAACAGCGTATGCTGCTGCAATAACAGTTAAATCTTTTGCATCAGGAGACAGAATGTTAACTTTCTTATCGAATGCGTTGTAGTCAATTGCCATAGCAGAAACTTCGGGTGCGGTTTCAGGCACATAAGTCGGGGTACTGATTGTTTCTAATGTTACTTGTGAGCTATTGACATCCCGTAATTCTACGATATTTCCACCAGATATAAATAACTTTTCTACTCCACCGGATGCATTTGCACTAGGAGAATATCCATTTGCAAGCAGAGTACTACCATCCCAAACTTTTAAAGCTCCGTTTGTTGTATTAATTTCTACCTTGAAAGTCTTCGCTGCATCACTAGCTGAAGCAGAAGACGTTGTGTAATCCGATGCAGCATCCTGTGTAGCTCTGAAATGTGTTCTCACACCATAACCTACATTATAACCCGTCCACTGAAGATAAGCCCATGCGTTATCTGCAGCATCACGAATATAGATTTCAGAAGTAGCTGCTTGGTATCCTTTTCTCCATACGGTAAATTCTACCGTTACGATACCATTAGCTTCGCCAGTTGTTGAATTGATATCAAGTGCAAATTGCTGATTTGGTACAAGTGCACCACCCGGATTGGTTGCTGCACCACCGGCAAGCGTAGGCACTGTTGTTCCTTCAAAGGAATCGCTATATAAGCTCGTCTTTTCTTCTCGTGTATAACTACCCACACCGTAGCAGTTAACATCTAATAGACGGAAAGTTCCGCTACCGCCGTTATCTTCAAAATTCAATTTAGCAACACCTGAAGCAGCAGCATTATGCAAGGTTCCCGATACAGACTCTACTCGACCATTCAAGTTAGCCCAAACTGTTACAGAACCGGTATTGGTATCAACCTCAACCTGCATGAGAACCTTCGTGGTTGTTTGAGGAGAAGAATTTGCAAGTCGTACAATCTTCTCTCCTCCGTTGCCGTCGCCAACGCGAACTGACATGCCGGTGTAGATGTCTGCAGCAGTGCTACCTGCAGCTTGATACCAAATAGCATTCATAACATTTCTGCCGTTTGAATCCTGAATTCTGAATGAAGTGTTGGCATTATAAGCATTACGTGCCAAGGTAAAGTCTACTACTACCTTACCAGTTATATCAGTGCCTGCAGGATTCAGTTTCAAAACCGTGTAGTTTCCGGCAGGTGCTTTAATGGATTGTTCAGTTGTGTCGAGAGTTGCACCATTTGCCGCAATAACGCTATCGGGCAGGCTGCTGCCATTAAAGGTATCACTGTAGAAAGTTGATACGTTGCCTGTATAATAAACTGAGAAGTTGTCAACAGAATGTGTACCGGAAATGCTTCTGTCACCACCGGTTGAGAACTGAACGGAACGTGCAGCACCCGTGTATCTGCCAGAGCTTACATATTCGTTGTTAATCCACAGATCGTAGGTATCGGCATTGGTATCAAATGCGGCAGTAACTTTCAGCAAGCCACTGTTCATACCGAAGCTGTCATAAGGGATGGCAGGTTTGTCGCCATCAGCATCTGTAATAATCAAACCTGTTCCATATGACCAGGAATTCAAAGATAAACCATCAAAGCGAATAAATGCGCCATGTTCCTTGGCGTATTTGTCAACATAGAATTCATAAACCACCTCACCGCTGAGGACGTGATCTTGTGATTTAGGGTAAATTGTAGCAGACACCTCTGTACCGCTATATAATTCGCGTGTCATTTGCAGCGCGTCATTCTGTGCAACGTTAACAGATGACATACTAATGTGAGCCGCATCAACAGTTGTGCCATCAAAGTTATTTTCGTAAATCACTGTGCCTTTTGTGGGCATAGTCTTTGTGCCGCCGATGGCAACTTCTTTACCGGGCACGCGGAAAGAAAATGCCTTTGTCAGGCTGCCATCAATGGTTGCGGTTATGGTAACAGACTTGGTCAGAGCCGGTCTTGTTACAACGCCGTTAGCGGGATTAATCACCGCAGGATCAGAAGAAGACCAGGTGATGGTGCTGCCGTTTGCACCCTCTGTGGGCAGGTTTAAATTATCCAGTAAGGTAGCATCGGCAGAACCTGCAGTTAACAGAGAACGTCTTGAAAGAGCCTCAAAATCTGCTTCAGCGTCAGCAGAAGAAGAACCGCCTGCTGCAACTGTGTAAATTCTCAGGTCATCAACGGTGATGTCGCTTTCTCTTTCATCATGACCATAGGTGTCAAACTGAATGCGCTGCAGACCACTTAATTGTAAATCAGTAAAGGATTCAGCAAAAATATCGTTAATCCAAAGGTCTAAGGTATGGTTATTGGTATCAACCGCAATCGTCATCTTGATTGTGGTGTTCATATCAAACTGAGTTGGGTCGGTGTATCTATATTCATCGGGACCTTTACCACCAGCGGTGTCGCTATATGCAACGTACATTTTTGCAGTATGTGAAGCTGCATTGTCTGCTTCGCCTGCATTCTTGTAAGACATCAAGCGAATAAATTCACTTCCAGATTCTTCATTAACAGAAGCACTACCAAACAGGAATACTTCAGCAGCCCACCAGGGATCTGCTTTTTCCCAGGTATACTCAACAACAAATTTGCCGGAAAGTACACTGGTTATATCATTTGAGTAGGGATAAACATCAACAGAAGTACGAGAAGCATAAGTGCCTACACCTGAGTCAGAACCTTCCTCATACAGATGTAACTTTCCATTCTCCTGCGTTACACTACCGTCACCATAAGTTCTAATACCGGAAAAATGTGTAGAATCAATGGCGTTGTCAGAAAAATCTGTGGAATACACCATTGTTCCAACAGCGGGAATGGTGGGTGTTGTTGCACCAACGGGGAGAATCATTGTCAGCATCATCATGCTGACCAACATAAAACTTAAAATACGTTTCATTGTGTTTCCTCCTATTTAATATAATATTTTTTATATTTTTGACACGGGTTTGGGGAAGAACTCATGTTATAGCCTCCCTCGTTTAGAGGGAGGGGCTTTTTCATCCGCTACACTTATTCTCACCCATTAACCGCATCTAATTTTTGAATCAGTCAGTGATGATAACCATTGCTTTAATGTCGTTCCTTTCAATCACTGCCAAAATCTTGTCGGCATCGGCGCCTACCTGATTGTAGGTTCTGATGTCTTCAATCGAGCCTTCTGAAATCCATCCGCTTTGTCTTTCGTATTTATATACGGTGGGCATATCTTCGTGACGCAGACGATATTCATTCGATGTGTCAATACCACTTTCGTCAAATACCAACGTCAGGTAGTCTACCATTTGATTGGTCTTGAAGTCATAAGCGTAAGGAATGGTGTGATATGCCAAACCGAACATACCGGTTTCGTTGTCGCCGGCTACATCGACATATCTGTTATAAGAATTGCCAAGGCCCTGAATTGAAACCATTTTTTCCAGGCTGATGATTCTGCCTACGCCATCTTTTACAAAGCGAATCAAATCACCCTTGCGCAGTGTTTTAGCAACACCCACAGCCTGAGAGCCGCCTTTTACTGTCATGGTCAACAAGTTGCTGCCATTCAGCATTTCAATAGCATAAACGGAATCTCCTGCTTCGTCGATGGTGTTTAATACCTCACCAACAATGCAAATATCAGCAGTGGGCTGAATGGGAACAACTTCAGAAGCGTTCATCTCTTCCTGAATCAGCAGAATGTCTACCGGCTCAGTAATCGCACGTTCATAACTGCTATCGGGGAAGAACACGCCACCCATAACCTTTCTGCCGCTTACATTATCATTAAATTTAAGCTGAACATAGAAGTTATCAAGGTCGCTGGTGTTTTCAGGTACGCAGATGAACATTGTGTTTTCATCGGTTGCGTAACCACGGGTTACAGATTCACCACCGAAGGAAAGAATGTTTGCATTAAAATCGTAACTGCCGGAAAGTCTTTCAGCAGGAATCAGATACATTTCGCGAACTTCGCCATCACTATTTAAGCGAAGAGCTGCCATTGTGTTCTGAAGCGCACTTAATGAAACATCTTCAATCTTCTGTTTGCTGCCCATATCATAACTGTCGATGATATTATTATAGGAATAAAGGTAAACAGCACAGTTATCAACACAGTCATATACCTTCACGGCGTTATTCATGAAGTAATATGAAATTTCTTCTTCACCTGCAGAAACCGTCACTTCTTTTTCAGGCTTCTGACCATTAATGGTTTGCAGAGAAACACCGGTAGATAAGCCACCGTCACGTTTTGCATTGATGACATAAACATATTCATAGCTTGCTTTGGTTGCTTCTGTTTTGCCTGCTACTTTGCCGAAGCAGTCTAAAATGTAGGTTGCTTCTTCACCAACAGTTGCTGTGAAGTTTGCAGTGCCGTCCGGCTTTTTAGCCAATTCATAGTAAGTACCGTCAATGGCAATTTCATCGTCTTTTACTGCAGTGAGCTGACCGGTAACGCTTTCCTGGCTTACAATTGCACGAATGCAACTCTGGTCTTTAGAAGCAAACAGGGTGATTGCCCAGTTTTCTTGCAGTTCTTCTACAGTCAGATCATTGCCCTCTGCATCAACTAAGTAAATAACCTTATCTTCTTTTTCAGCGTCTAAAGAAACTGCGTTTCTACCATTTAATGTAGCGCGGTCTTTAAAATAAACTGTGAAAGTCGATGCATTCACTCTGTCAATCACAAAGCTCTGTGCTTCGCTCATGAACATAACATCAACAGTGCCGTCTTCACCGCGGTCAACAAAAGTGTAAGAACCGTAGGTGATTTGACGGTTAAGAGCTGAAATGCCGGATGCAGCACCAAACAGACGACCGTTATAAACAACCGGAGCGGTGCCAAGTAGAGTGAGTTCATCTTCTTCGTCACCCTCTTCATCTAAGAGGATGATTTCATCGCCATTCCAAACAACATCTTCAGCATCAGCCTCTACAATAAGGGTATCAGATGCAACTGTGAAGCTCTTGATTTTATATCGGTCAGTTGCGTTGTCTAAGTAGGCGTATACAATCAGTTCACAGCCTAAATAGTCTTCCATGGGCATGTCGCACAAAAGTCTTGTGCCGCCGAGAATCACTTGTCCCTCTTTCA
>JAZOBC010000009.1:0-24158 GCA_045595795.1 Clostridia bacterium
GACGAATGAATATAATTATGAAATCCTTTTGAAAGGAAGGAATAAAATAATGCCGATTACAGTTTTTTTGGAGCGCAATGCTCAGCTTTATCCTGATGAAGTCAGTTTAGTAGAGGTGAATCCTGCCAACCAACCGGAAAAGGGTGTTTCCTGGCGGGAATATAGCCTGATTGAATCCACCGACAGCGAAACATATAGACGAGAACTGACATGGAAGGAATTTGATGTGGCGGCCAACCGCTTTGCCAATCTTCTGTTGACCCGCGGTGTGAAAAAAGGAGACAAGGTTGCCATTTTAATGATGAATTGCATCGACTGGCTGCCGATTTATTTCGGAATTTTAAAGTCCGGTGCCATTGCCGTGCCTATGAATTTCCGTTTTTCGGCGGAGGAGATTGAATATTGCTCCGATCTTGCTGATATTTCTGTTTTGGTTTTTGGACCCGAGTTTACGGAGCGTCTTGAAACGGTTTTGCCAAAGTTGAGCATCAAACATTATTTCTATGTTGGCTCAGACACCCCGGCGTTTGCTGACAGCTATGAGGAAATGATTACTTATTGTTCTTCTGCCAAACCGAACGTTGAAATTGAGGATGAAGATGATGGTGCCATTTATTTTTCATCCGGTACTACGGGGTTTCCCAAGGCAATTCTGCATCGGCATAAGGCCTTGGTCTCCTCCTGTGAGGTGGAGCAAAAGCACCATGGGCAGACGCGTGAGGATGTGTTTTTATGCATTCCGCCGCTATATCATACCGGTGCGAAAATGCACTGGTTCGGTTCACTTTTGGCAGGCTCTAAAGCAGTCATTTTGCGCGGTATTAAGCCGGAGTGGATTCTACAAACAGTTTCTGATGAAGAAGCAACCATTGTTTGGCTGCTGGTGCCCTGGGCGCAGGATATTTTAGATTCCATCGAGCGTGGCGATATTAAACTTGAGAATTACAAGCTTTCTCAGTGGCGGCTTATGCACATCGGTGCACAGCCTGTTCCGCCCTCGCTTATTAAGCGTTGGAAAGAGGTTTTTCCCAATCACGAGTACGATACAAACTATGGTCTCAGCGAATCCATTGGTCCCGGCGCGGTACATTTGGGTGTGGAAAACATTCATAAAGTAGGCGCTATTGGCATTCCCGGCTACAAGTGGGAAGTGAAGATCATCAACGATGCAGGCAACGAAGCTGCTCAGGGTGAAGTGGGTGAGCTTTGCTTAAAGGGCGATGGGGTTATGAAGTGTTACTATAAAAATCCCGAGGCAACCCGCGAGGTGCTGACTCACGATGGTTGGTTATATACCGGTGATATGGCTAAGCAGGACGAAGACGGTTTTATTTATTTGGTTGACCGCAAAAAAGACGTCATTATTGTGGGCGGCGAAAATATTTATCCCGTTCAGATTGAGGATTTTCTGCGCTCTCATGATAAGGTCAATGATGTTGGCGTCATAGGCCTACCTGATGAACGCTTAGGCGAAATCACAGCGGCTATCATTCAGCTGAAAGAAGGCGCGCAGGCAACAGAAGAGGAATTTCGTGAATTTTGTATGGCGTTGCCTCGCTATAAGCGTCCCAAAGAAATTATTTTTGCTGAGATTCCCCGTAACGCCACGGGAAAAATTCAGAAGAACGCTCTGCGCGAGCGCTATGGTGCAGCAGGTTTGGTAGAAGCTATGACAACAAATTAAATCAATCAAAGGAACAGTAAAAATTTTATTTTACTGTTCCTTTTTTATTGCAAGAATTGGGATTTTGTGATATAATTTAATAGTTAAAGCAGATTGAAGGGTTTTATAGCAAGGAGAGAGATATACATGCCCAAGAATATACATAGATTTTCCGTTCTTGTTAATTGCCATGTGCCTGATGAACATTTGGTAACAGACAGTTTGCAAGACTGTGAACAGCTTTATGAAGATCATGGTTTTATTATCCTTCCGGATAGTTATACCGAGGATGGTGAGGCAACCAGACTTGTCATCAACTGTCACGGTGCGGGCGGAACGGTCACAACTGATGACTCACAGGTTGAGCATCAGGCTCTGACTCAGTATCTTGTGGCAAATGGCTATGCAGTTATGGACGTGAACGGCCTGCCCTTTCAATATGCTGAGGAACGTGGGATTGATATCCGCAACAACATAGGCAGTCCTATTGCTATCAGATGTTATGTGAAAGCATACCGTATGTGTATGGAAAGGTTTAATTTAAAACCGGATGTTTTTGTGCATGGCGGCTCCATGGGCGGCATCAGCAGCACCAATTTGGTACTCAGCGGCATGGTTCCTGTGATTGCACACTCTGCTCTTTGTCCCGTGCTGGATACATACAATCAGATTTTTTTAAAGCCATGGACTGGCGGTCTGCCCAAAATCGCATTAGGTAAATTTTATGGTTTAGAGACCGATGCATCAGGAGAATATATCTATGATGAAGCCAAAGTGGCAGGGTATAATCCGGCAAAGAATCAAAAAATAAAAGCCTATCCCGTGCCGGTTAAATTCTGGCATTGTCAGGATGATGACACGGTTCCTTATGAAGTGACGAGAAAGTTTGTTGATACCATTCGCGAAAATGGTGGTATGGCAAGCTTGCGTACCTTCCCCTATGGTGGCCATGAGCCGCAGCTTGTAGGGGAGCCGATTTCTGCTCCTTGTGGCAACAATGTGTTTGACGGCGAGGTTATTCCTATTACGCCGGCGGTAGAGGAAGTCTTTATCTGGATGCGGAATTTTGATTGATAGGTCAGACGGAACAAAAACTGATTTCGTTTTTTAATTTTTTGCAAAATAACAGAAAAAACAGTTGCATTTTTTTGAAAACGTGTTACAATATAATCTTGGTTTTGTTAATAAATAAATTTTTATAGATAGAAGGGATTTACATGACCAACAAAGAAAGAAGAGTCGGCACAATCTCAAGAGGCATTCGTTGCCCGATTATCCGCGAAGGCGATAATCTGGCCGCGATTGTGACAAACAGCGTTTTAGAAGCAGCAGAATATGAAGGCTTTGAGCTTCGCGACAGAGACGTTATTTCCATTACAGAATCCATCGTAGCAAGAGCACAGGGTAACTACGCTTCTGTAGATGATATTGCGGCAGATGTCAAGGCTAAGCTGGGCGGTGACACCGTGGGCGTTATTTTTCCCATTTTATCCCGTAATCGGTTTGCAATCTGCTTGCGCGGCATTGCCAAGGGCGTTAAGAAAATTGTTTTAATGCTCAGTTATCCTTCCGATGAGGTTGGTAATGAACTCATTAGCATTGACAAAATTGACGAAGCAGGTGTAAATCCTTATTCTGATGTTCTGTCACTGGAACGTTATCGTGCGTTGTTCGGTGAGAACAAGCATGAATTTACAGGCGTTGACTATGTTCAGTATTACAGCGACCTGATTCGTGAATGCGGTGCTGAGGTTGAAATTGTGTTTGCCAACCAGGCAAAAGCGATTTTGGACTATACAGATTGCATCATCAACTGCGATATTCACACACGCGCACGCACCAAGCGTATTTTAAAGGCGGCCGGTGCTAAAGTTGTTTGCAGCCTTGATGACATTTTGAATGCACCTGTAAATGGTAGCGGTTATAACGCAAAGTATGGTCTGCTGGGTTCTAACAAATCCACAGAAGATACGGTTAAGCTGTTCCCCAACGAATGTAAAGACCTGGTTTTAGAAATTCAGAAAAATATTTTAGAAGCCACGGGCAAGCATGTTGAAGTTATGGTATATGGTGATGGTGCGTTTAAAGATCCGCAGGGTAAAATCTGGGAATTGGCTGACCCTGTTGTTTCTCCGGCATATACTGACGGCTTAATCGGAACACCTAACGAGCTGAAACTGAAATACCTTGCCGACAATGATTTTAAAGATTTATCCGGTGAAGCATTAAAAGAAGCCATTTCTGCCAGCATTCAGGCAAAACAGGATAACCTGGTGGGCAACATGGCGTCTCAAGGCACAACCCCTCGTCAGCTTACGGATTTGATTGGTTCGCTGTGTGACTTAACAAGCGGTTCCGGCGACAAGGGAACGCCGGTTGTTTTGGTGCAGGGTTATTTCGACAATTATACAAACTAAAAAGCGACGCTTAAGCGTATGACGACAACAGGCGGCGCAAGTTGCAAGAATGCTCAGCGGCACTGCCTATCAGGCAGTGCCGTGTTTATTAATACACAAAGGAGGAAAGAAAGATGAAAAAAAGAGGTTTATTGTGGATGCTCGTGTGTATCTTGGTGTTGTCGGGTTGTAAAGCGCCACGGGAGATAGAAACGACGCTGGAACCGCCGGCGACGGTAGAGCCGACTCCGGACCCATCGGCGCAGGAAATAAAAGACTTTTTCCGCCGTTATGTGGATACCAAGGAACGCCCGATTGCTGTCATGGTTGACAATGATGATAAAAATGCCAGACCACATGCCGGGCTTGATGAAGCTTATTTGATTTATGAAATGGTAATTGAGGGCGGCGCAACTCGATTTTTAGCTTTCTTCCGTGATGCGGCTACAGAAAAAATCGGTCCTGTCCGTTCCTCCAGACACTATTTCTTAGATTATCTCATGGAGCATGATGGCATCTATGTGCACTATGGTTGGAGTCCCAAAGCCATTCAAGATATTTCAGCATTTGGCATTGAAAAAATTAACGGTGTATTAGGGACGGACGGTCACATCTTCTGGCGTGAAGAAAAGTTTAGGGGCGATTGGCACAGTGCCTACACGAGCGTTGAAAAAATTAAAGAAATAACGACGCAGAAAGGTTATGCAACTGAAACCGGTGAAGGAGGGCTTTCCTATGCGGATACTTATTTCACCTTGCCGGCAGAAAATTCGGCAGAAACCATTTTGCTTACATATTCCGGATTTTATTCAACAGGCTATTGCTATAACAGCGAGACAGGTCTTTACGAAAAAACCATTGACCATGCACCGCACGTGATGCAAAACGGTAATCGTTTAGCGGTGAAAAATGTCATTGTTCAGTTTGCAACGGATGTTTCCTTAGGGGATGGAAGTGACAGACGTGACTTAAACACCACAGGCAGTGGACGGGGATACTATCTGACCGGTGGTGCTTATGAGGAAATCACCTGGTCAAAGGCGTCAAGGCAGGCTGATACTGTATATATGAAAGCAGATGGTACACCGCTTGTGTTAAATCCGGGCAAGACCATTGTCAACATCATTAGCTCTTCAGCCAATGTCACCATTGAGCCGTAAGATTATATAAGGAGTCAGAATATGAGAAACTATTTATCAGAATTCTTTAAACAAGGAAACTATGAAGTAGAAGACGCAGCATATTTGCTGGAAATATATGATAAAATTGTTGCAGACAGTGAAACGAAGGCGCTGTGGCAGCAAGCGTTGTCTCTGTATGATGCTGACTGTAACTGTGATTACGAAGCCATTATCAAGGCAGCCAATGATGTGGCAGAAAAACTGTATCTGTATGAATACGTAACGGAGCTGCTGATTTTTATCTGCATGACAAAGCGTGCAAAGGAATGGTATCGTTCCAAGGGTGTTTCGGATGCAATCTTTTATGATACTATGTTAGATTTACGCTATAAGTTAGAGGAATGTAAACTGGTATATGGCATCATTGGTACCTTTGTTTCACGCTGGTTCATCGGATTTTTTCAAGTTGCGAGGTTTACGCTTGGCCGCTTGCAGTTTGAAGTGGTAAATTTTAAAGGAAATTATGAGAAAGATGGCAAGACACTCACGCCGGAAAGTAAGGTGATTAACGTTCACATTCCCAGAACGCAAACACCTCTTTCTGAGGAAAGTTGCCGGGAAGCCTATGCGCTTGCCAAAGAATTTTTTGCCGATCAGGTGGGAGCGGATTGCGCATTTGTTTGCCGTTCGTGGATGTTATATCCCGAAAACAAGAACATTCTTCCGCGTCACACCAACACATATCGGTTCTTTTCCGAATATGACATCGTTTCATCCGGCATTTTTAAAGACAATGAGGATTTGTGGCGGCTATTTGATACAAAAGAACGCCATATAGACCGTCTGCCGGCTGATTCCTCTATGCGCAGGGCGTATGTTGAGCACTTAAAGCAGGGGGGCAAAACCGGTTGGGGTTATGGCGTATTTTTTGCATAACATATTATAAAAGAGTTGTATCAGACAAATTGTCACGAATAAACCGCTGACAAGCCAGCGATACATAATGATTGTTTTTGGTGTAGAAATATACGTTACGAACCGTTTCGGGGTCGGGCAGCTTATAGTAATATAGCGGTGGTTCGGCATCCATATGCTTAATCAGCGTATCTCCCACAAAGGCGATGCCCATGCCTGAACCGGCAATGTTATAAGCCGTTACCTGTTGTTCTAAACTGAAAATAATGTGCGGCTGAATGTTATGTTTTTTAAACAACTTTCGTGCGCGCTTGCCGGTATCGTTGTCTGAATTCAATAGTACAAAGGGCTCTTCGGCAAAACCGGTGAGTGTTGCCGTGGGGATATCTGCCAGATGTTTGCCGGCTTTTACGTCTTCGGCAGATAAACGAAATTCTTTTAAAGTTTCATTGATGGCGAAGCTTTTGGGAACAGCCAACATCAAAAGCTCCGGAGAAAAACTGCGATATAAGATGTTTTCATCTTTAATCAGCGTGTTGTCAATCACCAAATCCAAAGTGCCGCGGCTTAATTTTTCCATTAGATTTTTTGTGTGATCCTCAGATATCTCAAAGGATATCTGGGGATATTTTTTTGTAAATTCTGCAATCATGCGGGGAAGCAACAAGGAGGCAAACAAGCTGGTACCACCGATGCGAACCGTGCCGGTTAAAAGCTGCGTGTAGTCTGATAGATATTGCTTAAAATCCTGCTCTTTTCCCTCGATTTCCAAAGCATAACGGACATATTCTTCCCCGATTTCAGTTAAGGAGATGGGCGTGGTTGAGCGGTCAAAAATGGGAGTGCCAATCGCGGTTTCAATGCGCTTGACAGTGGCACTTAATGAGGGCTGTGAAATATGAAGTTGTTTTGCAGCTTTAGAAAAGTTACCTTCTTGCCAAATGGCTAAAATATATTCTTTATTTCTAAACATTCAACATACCTCCGCATAATTTATAAGTTATGGAAAGATCAAATATAATATTTAATTAATTATATCACAAGACTTGCGCAGAATCAAGAAGAAATATAAAAAGTAATGCCGATCAGAGGGAATTTGATATTTTGTTGACTATATGTTGTATATGTCGGATAGATGCTTTTATTTTTTGTGATTTTGTAAAGAATAAGTCAGAGGGAATTTCGTCATTGTTTTATTGACACAAAATTTGTTTCATGGTACAATAAAATAGGTCGCACACAGAAGTAACTGGTGGCGACAATTTTGCATCTTTGCAAAAGAGAAAGGAAGTTTTCAGCATGGAAATTACAAAGGATATTCAATATATCGGCGTCAATGACCATGATATTGACCTTTTTGAAGGACAATATCATGTGCCGAACGGCATGTCTTATAATTCATACTTGATTTTGGATGAAAAAATTGCCGTGATGGATACGGTTGATGCCCGTTTTACCCATGAATGGTTAGATAAAATTGAAGCAGCTGCCGGTGGCAGAAAGCCTGATTACTTAATTGTTCAGCACATGGAGCCGGATCATTCTGCCAATGTGGCAAACTTCATGCGCGTTTATCCTGATGCTAAGGTGGTTTCAGGCAGTAAATCCTTTGCCATGATGCATCAGTTTTTTGGAACGGATTTTGCAGACCGTCAGGTGGTTGTGGGCGAGGGTGATACGCTGTCCTTAGGTCGTCATACGCTGACCTTTGTCACAGCCCCCATGGTGCATTGGCCGGAAGTTGTTGTAACCTATGACAACAGTGATAAGGTGCTGTTTTCAGCGGATGGCTTCGGTAAGTTTGGTGCGCTAGACGTGGAGGAAGATTGGGCATGTGAAGCGCGCCGTTATTACATTGGTATTGTGGGTAAATACGGTGCACAGGTACAGGCTCTTTTGAAAAAGGCTGCAGGACTTGACATTGCAACAATCTGCCCGCTTCACGGTCCGATTTTGAAAGAAAATTTGGGTTACTATTTGAATTTATATAACATCTGGTCTTCCTACAGTGTGGAGACAGAGGGTATTGTGATTGCTTATACTTCAGTTTATGGCAATACCAAAAAGGCTGTGGAGCTTTTGGCCGAAAAACTGAAGGCCAAGGGTTGTCCTAAAGTGGTTGTGAACGATTTGGCACGATGCGACATGGCAGAAGCTGTGGAAGATGCTTTTCGCTATGGCAAGCTTGTTTTAGCCACCACGACCTATAATGCAGAGATTTTTCCCTTTATGCGTGAGTTCATTCATCATTTGACCGAGCGCGGTTTTAAAAATCGTACCATTGGTCTTATTGAAAACGGCACCTGGGCACCGCTTGCAGCTAAGGTAATGCGCCAGATGCTTGAGCCTTGCAAAAATCTGACTTATACGAATACAACGGTGACGATTCGCTCGGCACTAAATGATGAAAGCAGCAATCAGCTTGAACAAATGGCAGAAGAACTGTGCCGTGATTATCTGGCTCAGCATAGCGAAACGGCAAATAAAAATGATCTGTCCGCACTGTTTAACATTGGTTACGGTCTCTATGTTGTAACCTCTCATGACGGAAAACGGGATAACGGCCTGATTGTGAACACCATTTCTCAAGTGACGAGCACGCCTAATCGCATTGCTGTTACCATTAATAAAGATAATTATTCCCATCACATCATCAAGCAGACCGGCATCATGAATGTAAACTGTTTGTCTATTGATGCGCCGTTTAGCGTGTTTGAAACGTTTGGTTTCCAAAGCGGCAGAACGGTGGATAAATTTGCAGGCTGTGACCCCTTGCGCTCCGATAACGGTCTGATCTTCCTGCCTCGTCATATCAACTCCTTCCTGTCGCTAAAGGTGGAGCAATATATTGATTTAGACACTCATGGCATGTTTATTTGTAGTGTGACGGAATCCCGCGTGATTTCCGACCAGGAAACCATGACCTACACGTATTATCAGAATCATGTTAAGCCAAAGCCGGAAACAGAGGGCAAAAAGGGTTATGTGTGCAAAGTTTGTGGCTATGTGCTGGAGGGTGATGCACTGCCCGAAGATTATGTGTGCCCCTTGTGTAAGCATGGTGCAAGCGATTTTGAGCCGATTGTGTAACAGCCATGGAATTAAAGGTTATCGCACACATTCATAACGATTTACATGAAAAGTTTGGTATTCCACGGCAAAGTGGTCTGGTAAGCGGTTTAGAATCTATCATTGTGTTTGAAGAAGCATACCGTCAGATAGAGGCGCTACATGGCATTGAGGACTATTCACATTTGTGGCTCATTTGGCAATTCTCAGAGTGTGCAGATGCCGAGTGGCGTCCCACCGTACGTCCGCCGCGACTTGGCGGCAATCGTCGCATGGGTGTTTTTGCAACGCGCTCTCCCTTTCGCCCGAATCATTTGGGGCTTTCTTCTGTCTCTCTTTTGGGCGTGGAAAAGACCAAGGATCATGGTCATGTGTTGCGTGTGGCTGGTGCCGATCTTATGAACGGAACGCCGATTTATGATATTAAGCCGTACATCCGGTATACCGATTCGCATCCGGATGCTGTTTCCGGATTTGCCGAAGAATTTGTTGATTACCACTTGTCGGTTCAGTGTCCAGAGCAGCTTTTAGAAATTGTAGAGCCTGAACAAAGATCGGTTTTAATAGAGCTTTTAGCGCAGGACCCGCGTCCGGCGTATCAGCATGATGAGAATCGGCTTTACCATATGGATTTTGGCCCCTATCTTGTCTCTTTTACGGTTTCGGATGAGATTCTGACCGTGACGGCGCTTTGTCGACGATAACATAAAATATGAGACTGCCTTGTTCGCTTTCAGCTTTTGGGAGTAGCAAGACAGTCTTTTTTTATCAGAATGGACGTTAGAGCCTAAGTACATAAAAATGATGAAAAGCATAAAAAATTGCAAAAATTTTTCTATCTTTTTTGTAGATATCGTTGCATAAACGAGAATTTTGTGATACAATAGTTACATAGTGGATTGGTGTGTGTTTTTTCAGAAAATGAAAGCCCAATTCCTTGTGAACTTGTAGGAAAAACGGAGCATAGAATGCCTATGAAACGAAAAATCAATATTTTAATACCGATTTTTGTTATTTTGGTTGTGATTTACGTCATTCGCTCCGTCTCCGGAACACGCATTCAGATTGAGGCGTTGCATCGCGGTAGTATGGAAGATATGATTAGCACGAAGGGTATCTTAATTAAAGAAGAAACCGTTCTCGGCTATGAAACCGGCGGCATTTTTGAACCACTGGTTCAGGAGGGCGCTCGTGTTTCTGTGGGGCAAGAGGTTGCTGCAGTTTATGCTCAGGCGATGGATTCAGACTTGCGAAATCGTTTGGAACAAGTAAAAAAGAAGATTGAAAGTCTGGAGGAAAGTCAGGCAACACTTCTTCATTTTACGGGAGATATTGCTCGCCTTGAACAAAAGCTTTCTGAAACCACAAAGGAACTCATTGAAAAAAGTCAGGCGGGGGATATGACAGCTGTGGAAGAACTGCGGTTTTCCATTGAAGCCTTGTGTGAAAAAAAAGCAGAGGTTTCCGGAATTACCACCGGCAATAGTGTTTTAGAACTGCTCAAGCAGCAAAAGTCAGATTTAGAGAGTCAGGCCGGATCAGCACATCACTGTTTGACAGCTCCGGTTTCCGGTGTTTTTTCCACTGCGGTGGACGGATTTGAATCTCTGATTACGCCCTATAATATGACAGAACTGACCCCTTCTGTTGTAGAACAATATTTGCAACAGGATAACGGAAGCGAGACGCGACAAGAAGCCGCTTCCTGTAAGGTTGTCAAAAACTTTCAATATCACATTGCCGTCAACATTCCTGAGGAGAAATTAAATGCGGTTTCGGTTGGTAGTGAGATAACACTTAGACTCTATGATTTGTCATCTGATTTGGTTAAAGCAGAGGTTTGCTATATTTCGGCAGCAGAAAATGGAACTCAGACTGTGATTTTATCTTGCGACCAATATATTGAGTCGTTATTTAAGCGTCGCTTTGTCAATTTAGAACTCATTAAAAAACGCTATGAAGGCTATCGCGTCAGCGTGAAAAGCTTGCGTACGAAGGATGAAGTCACCGGCGTGTATGTTCGTCGTGATGATGTTTTAAAATTCATTCCCGTGTCGATTTTATATAACACGCAGGACATTGCCATTGTAGATTCTGCCGATAGCAGTAACCCCCTGCGCCTTTACGACGAGGTGGTTGTGCATGCCAGCAGTTATGAGGAGGGAAAACTGCTTCGATGAATATCAAAGCAAATATACAACGCATACAGGAAAGAATTGCAAATGCGGCACAATCAGCAGGCAGAGCTGCCGAGGATATTACCCTGGTTGCTGTTACCAAAACGGTTGATGCAGAGGCAGCTAAGCAGGTGCTTGAGGCAGGGGTTTTTGATTTAGGTGAAAACCGCGTGCAATCTTTTTTGGATAAATATGAGGTGCTGGCAGATAGGCCGAACTGGCATCTGATTGGTCATTTACAGACAAACAAGGTTAAATACTTGATTGGTAAGGTAGGGCTGATTCATTCGGTAGATTCTGTGCATCTGGCGGAAGAAATCAATAAAAAGGCGCAAAGTCAAGGACTTTGTCAAGATATTTTGTTTCAGTTTAACATTTCCGGTGAAGCGAGTAAATCCGGTGCTGCGGCAGAGGAGGCCGAGGCCATTTTTGAAGCGTTGTCAACTTTTGAGTCAATTCGTATCCGTGGCCTCATGACCATGGCACCCCTGGGTGCTGATGAAGCAGAGACTCGGCAGGTTTTTGCAGGCCTACGTACTTTGTCTGAAAAACTGAAAACAGGGAACTATCCCAATGCAAACATGGAGTGTCTTTCCATGGGTATGAGTGGTGACTTTGAGGCCGCCATCAAAGAAGGCGCAAATCTGGTGAGAATCGGAAGCGCACTGTTTGTGTAATCAAAAAAATAATATATGGATTAAAACATAGGAGGAAACATTATGGGAACCATGAACAAACTGTTGAACTGGATTGGCATTTCGGAGGAAGTAGACGAAGAAGAAGAATTCCTGACCAACGAAAAACCTGAGGTTGATGAACCGATGATCCCTGTTGGAAAGCGTGGCAAGGTTGTGAATCTGCAGGCAACAACACAAATGAAGGTTGTTGTGATTCAGTTAACCTGTTTCGAAGATGCACGCGACATTGCGGATCACTTAAAGGCAAAAAAGCCTGTGGTCATTAACCTGGAAAAACTGGACAAGGAAGTCTCTCGTCGTGTGGTAGACTTTCTTTCAGGTACGGTCTATGGTGTTGACGGCAACATTCAAAAAGTTGCGAACGGTATTTTCCTGATTGCACCTTACAATGTTGGCATCATGGGCGACTTTAAAGACGAACTGACAAAAGGCTTCCCCATTTCTTATTAATCATGACATCAGGTGATGAAAAATTGCTCCTTGCCCGTTTGGGCGATTTGGAGCGAGGGGCTGAACGCGGCGCAAAGCCGTGTTTCAGCCGTTTTTTGGACCCTAAGGAAATTGTCTTATTTCAAAAACACATGCACCCATGCGTGCCATATATGCTTTGGGGTGGCTATGACGACAGCGAACGAAATATGCTGGGTTTTTTTCCGGATTTTATGGAGCCTGACCCAGCGCTGTTTCCTTTGCAGGCCTTGCGGCTTTCTTGCGCTGAAACACCGGGGCACAGAACTGTTTTAGGATCTGTGATGTCTTTGGGTATTGAGCGCAGTCTCATTGGCGATGTGGCGATGGAGAAGCAGGGTGCCGTTTTGTTTGCTTGTGACAGCATTTGTGATTATCTCATGATGAATTTAACCCGCGTGGGACGCTCTAAGGTTACGCTTGTGGCGACAGAACCTGACTGCCTGCAAATTTTGCCCCGTGCTTGGGAACCGATTTCCGGAACGGTGGCATCTGTCAGACTGGACTGTGTCCTGGGACTTTTGACCGGTGTTTCACGTTCCGGTGCTGAGGAACTTTTGAAAAAGGAATTGGTTTCCGTTAATTTCAGCGTCTGCACAAAAGGCTCTGTGCTTCTTTGTGAAGGTGATGTAATCAGTGTGCGCGGTTTTGGACGTGCAGAACTGATGGCTATTTTAGGAGAAACACGAAAAGGCAGAATGAGAATCACATTAAAAAAATATACATAGAGAGAGGATGGCCCGACATGTTAACGCCTGTTGATATTGAAAATAAAGAGTTTACCAAAGCGTTTCGCGGTTATGATATTTATGAAGTCGAAGAATTTATGAAAAGTCTTGTGACAGATTATGAAAAACTGTATCGTGACAACGCAGAGCTCAAAGAAAAAAATGCCGTGTTAAATGATGCCATCGGTAGCTATAAGGGCATGGAAGAAACCATGCAGAATGCAATTTTAGTGGCTCAGAAAACTGCGGAGGATATTAAGAAAAATGCCTATGAGCGTTCTGAAACGATTGTTAAGGAAGCAGAACGTCGTGCGGCAGAAGCAGTGAATCAGGCAAATCGCTCCATCTCAAATTTAGAAAAGACCTATTTGAGTATGCAGCGCGAGATGAACGGATTTAAGGCAAAAATGAACGCGTTGTTATCAACCTACATGCAGCTGCTTTCCGAACTGCCGGAAAAAGGTGGCGTCAAGGGTTTTTCTACCTTGAATGTGCCGGAACTGGCGGAGGTTGAGGAGTCGGTGGCAGAAAGTAATTACGAAACGACATCCGAACAGGAAGATCAGAGCAACACCACACCCTTTACGTTACCCAGTTTTACTGACTTGAAGAAGGAAGAGGAAGCACCCGGATGTGTGGCAGAACCTGCTGTGATGGAACCAACTTCTGAAATCGGTTTTGAAACAGAACGTAAAATTAATCCCATTGTGGAAGAATTGCTGCAAAAGAAAAAGGAACAGGCGCAACAGGAGCAAGTTAGTGCTATGTCACAGATTTCTGAATCTCCGGTTGAACAGGCACCTATTGAGAGCTTTTCTGTAACAAAGGAAACCGTTCAGAGCGACCCCGAGGCAACGCTTTCCTCAATTAACCTCAATAACTTAAAGCATTTTGATGTTTTTTCTGATGATTCAATCTAAGATATATGTGACTTTATGAAGCGGTGCTTCAGTAGAAAGGATGAACAACCAATGGATTACAGTCAAACTTTAAATCTGCCAAAAACTGATTTCCCCATGCGTGGCAATCTGCCCCAGCGTGAGCCGGAAATTCTTGAGCGGCAGGAAACAAATACAATGTATGAAAAGCTTATGGAGAAAAATGAAGGCAAGCCTTTATTTATTCTGCATGATGGACCGCCATATGCCAACGGCGACATGCACATGGGTCATGCCCTGAATAAAACACTAAAGGATATCATCACCCGTTTTAAGAATATGGATGGCTTTAAAGCACCTTATATTCACGGTTGGGATACCCACGGCCTGCCCATTGAACGTCAGGCAATTGCAAAACTCGGCATTAACCGCCATGAGGTTGATACGGTTCAGTTCCGTGATTTGTGCCGCGATTTTGCCATGAAATATGTGAATCTGCAAATGGGCTCCTTAAAGCGCTTAGGCGCACTGGGTAAATGGGAAGATCCGTATCTGACCTTAGACCCCAAGTTTGAGGCAAAGCAGATTGAAATTTTCGGTAAAATGGCTGAAAAGGGCTATATTTATAAGGGATTAAAGCCCATTTATTGGTGCCCTGACTGTGAAACCGCTTTGGCAGAAGCTGAAATTGAATATCAAGAGGATAAGACAAATTCAATTTATGTTAAATTTGCAGTGTCAGATGACCATGGCGTGTTTGACGGTAGCGGTGTTGCAAAAGAAAAAATTAATTTCCTGATTTGGACCACCACAACCTGGACTCTGCCCGGTAACGTTGCTATTGCTTTAAATGGCATGTTTACGTATAATTTAGTTGAATCACAGGGAGAATATTTCATCATTGCTGATGAGCTGGTTGACACAGTTATGAAAGCAGCCGGCAGAGAGCAGTATGAAACCGTTTGCTCTTATAGTGGTGCTGAACTTGAAAACATCCGTTGCAAACATCCCTTTATTGACAGAGAATCTGTCATCATCTTAGGTGACCACGTTACATTAGATGCCGGTACGGGCTGCGTACACACAGCACCGGGTCATGGTCTTGAAGACTATATTGCCTGCCAGCAGTACAAGGATATCCCCATTATTGTACCTGTAGATGAAAAGGGATATTTAAATGAGCTTGCCGGCGAATTTAACGGCCTTTATTATGAAAAAGCCAACAGTAAAATTATTGAAAAATTAACAGAACTTAACGCCTTGTTTGCTGTGGAGGAAATCATTCACCAATATCCGCATTGCTGGCGTTGTCATGATGCCATTGTGTATCGTGCAGCTGAGCAGTGGTTTGCATCTGTCGATGCAATTAAAGATGATGCCGTGAAGGCAATTCAGGGTGTTACCTGGCTGCCTAAGTGGGGTGAAGACAGAATCACCGGCATGGTGCAAGACCGTAGCGATTGGTGTATTTCCCGTCAGAGAACCTGGGGTGTGCCTATTCCGATTTTCTATTGTGAAAAGTGTGGTAAGGAACTGATTAACGCTGATACTATCAAGGCAGTATCTGAGTTGTTCTATGAAAAAGGCTCCAATGCCTGGTATGAACTTCCTGCAGAGGACATCCTTCCTGCCGGAACGGTTTGCCCGGACTGCGGACATGATCACTTCACAAAAGAAAAAGACATCATGGATGTTTGGTTTGACTCCGGCTCCAGTCATACTGCTGTTTTAGAGGTAAAAGAAGGTCTTCATTATCCCGCTGATTTATATTTAGAGGGGAACGACCAGTATCGTGGATGGTTCCAGTCTTCGCTGTTAACGGCGATTGCTGCCAGGGGTGAGGCACCGTATAAGGCTGTTATCACACATGGTATGATTGTCGATGAATCTGGTGCAAAGATGTCTAAATCTAAGGGAAATGGTATTAGTCCTCAGGATATTATTAAGCAGTTTGGTGCAGATGTACTCCGTTTGTGGGTGGCTTCGGCCGACTATAAAACCGATATGCACATTTCAGAAAACATTTTGAAGCAGCTTTCTGAAGCATATCGTAAAATCAGAAACACCGCTCGTTATATCTTAGGTAATATTCATGACTTTGAGCCGGATAAAGATATGGTAAATGTTTCAGATATGCAGGAGATTGACCGCTTCATTATGGCTCGTCTTGACCATTTGGTTGAAAAAGTTTTAGACAGCTACCGCAGCTATGAATTCCATGGCGTATTCCATGCTATTCACAACTTCTGCGTTGTGGACATGAGTAACTTCTATTTAGATGTAATCAAAGACCGCTTATATACGGAGAAGGCAGATAGCGTGGCACGTCGCAGTGCACAAACTGCAATGTATCGCATTTTGGATAGCTTAGTTCGTCTGTTGACACCCATTTTGGCATACACATGCGAAGAAATCTGGTCCTTCATGCCTCATAAGGCTGACGATTATGCAGAGTTTGTCGTGCTTAACGACATGCCCAAGACAGATGCATCTCTGCGGGATGAAGCGTTAGAAGCTCGTTGGGAATCACTTTTAGCTGTTCGTGGCGATGTATCAAAAGCATTAGAAGAAGCAAGAAATGCCAAGGTAATCGGTCACTCATTGGGTGCTGAGGTGTCCATTTACGCCGAAGGTGCGCTGTATGACCTGCTAAAAGAGGTAGAGACTGACCTGACGACCTATTTCATCACTTCTGCTGTTAAGGTTCTGCCGCTTGCAGATGCATCAGCAGAAGCAACGCTTGGTGAAACCGGCATTAAGGTAAGCGTTGCAGCAGCTGTGGGTGAAAAATGTGAACGTTGCTGGATGTTCTCTGAGACAGTTGGCAAAAATGAAGCACATCCCACGTTGTGCAGCCGTTGTGCAGCGAATTTAGATTAATGGAAGATTGGCTGTGGGCAAGGGCCTTAGGCTTTTGCCCACGGTGATTTTGTAAGGAGAGACGAGTTCAGTGCTCATATTATTTTTTATTGGCGCAGCACTGTTGGTGCTTATTGACCAGCTAACGAAGCTTGCAGTATGTCAATTTGTGCAAGACGTTGCCACAATCCCTCTCATTCCGGATGTATTTCATCTTACCTATCATCGGAACATGGGTGCCGCCTTTGGCATTATGCAAGGGCAATTCGGATTCTTTTTTATTGTAACAATTTTGGTAGTTGCTGCCATCATAGCGTATGTGCTGATTAAGCGCCCAAAAAGCTTGTGGCTGAATCTTTCACTAACACTTTTGACCGGTGGCGCCTTAGGTAATTTCATTGACCGATTATTTCGTGGTTATGTGGTTGATTTTTTAGATTTTCGCTTGATTCATTTTCCAATTTTTAATGGAGCAGATTGTTTTGTGGTTTGTGGGGCCATCTTGCTCATGGCATATGTGATTTTTGTAGAAGGCAAGGAAACGAAAAAAGTGAAAAAAGAACAACAGGAAGAGTGATTGGGCATGCATTTTATGTGTGAGGAAGCGTCCGCCGGTATTCGGTTGGACGTTTTTCTGTCCGAACAAGCTGACTTGACCCGCTCAGCGGCTCAAAAACTGATTGAAAGCGGTGATGTGACAGTTTGTGGCAAGGCAGTTGCTAAAAATTATAAATTGCGATGTCAAGATGTGATTGACTTGATATTGCCAGAGGCAAAGGATCCGGAGGCAAAACCGGAGGACATCCCTATTGACATTGTGTATGAGGATGATTCCTTGCTTGTGGTGAATAAGCCTCAGGGGATGGTGGTGCATCCTGCAGCCGGTCACGATGGCGGAACCCTTGTGAACGCACTGCTATACCATGCATCCGGTCGACTGTCAGCCATTAATGGGGTGGTACGTCCCGGCATTGTGCATCGTATTGATAAAGATACAAGTGGCATTTTAGTTGTGGCAAAAACCAATGAGGCACACCTTTCTCTGGCAGAGCAAATCAAAGAACATTCTGTCAGTAGAACCTATTATTGTTTGGTGCATGGTAAGCTGAAGGAAGAAAGCTTTACAGTTGATAAAGCGATTGGCCGCCACCCGAAGGATCGCAAGAAAATGGCGGTGGTGACAAAAGGTGGTCGTCATGCCGTGACACACGTGAGTGTGGTGACGCAGTTTGAGACATGCGCGCTTTTAAGGTGTCAACTTGAAACGGGCCGTACGCATCAAATTCGTGTTCACTTATCGAGTCTGGGTCATCCGGTTGTGGGAGACCCGGTTTATGGTGTGAAAAATGATAAAATGGCAAAAAAATATGCCCTGAAAGGACAGCTTTTACATGCCGCCTCTCTGGGCTTTCTGCATCCTGAATCAGAGCAATTTGTTGAATTTTCAGCGCCGTTACCGGACTATTTTGAAGAAGTTTTGAACCAGTTGAAATAAGCGGGAAAACCCTATAAGACCATCATCTTATTCCGCAATGATTTCCGACAAGATTTTATAAATATTACTCTTTAACGCTACCTGAACCGATTGTTCAAACACATCGGCAAAGGTAGTTTTTTCTTTTGCCTGTAATTGTCGTTCTACTTCAGCAGCATCAGTAGTCACCTGCAAAAACATTTGTTTTTGTGCAGAGCGAAAGGCATTATATGCACTCTCAGCCTCAGGCACTGTCAGTGTTACGGGCAGAATTTTTTGAATCACCGAAATGGAAAGCACCTGCTTGAGAGAGCAAACCATGGTCAGATATGCCAAATGGATGCGATTGTAACGTTTTTTATATGGTTTGGGGATGACGCCCAACTTGACGTAGTTGTTAATCATGGAGGGCGTGATCAGCTTCTCGTTTTCCTTTTGATAAACAGAAAGATATTGCTCCATGAGGGTAATTACCTGGTCCATATATAAGTCAAGGCAAGGCAACTCTTCCCAGGAAGGGATTTCATATTGATCAAGGCGCTGAATCCAACGCTGCAACGGTGTTATATATTCCATGCAACATCCTCTTTTCCGTCATTGTATACTTTGTTCTGTGTAAACCTTTTTCATTCTATCATAAGCATGACTGCCTTGTCAAGACAACAAAAAAAACGGCAAACACATATGTATTTGCTGTTCTTTTGAAATTCATTATCCAATTCCGTTCATGTATGACATCGGATCAATGGGCGTACCATCTACACGCACCTCAAAGTGTAAATGCGAACCAGTGCTGCGTCCTGTGTTGCCGACGGAGGCAATCACATCGCCTTTGGCAACCACAGAGCCTTCTGTCACAAACAATTCGTTGCAATGCGCATAATATGTCACAACGCCATTGCCGTGGTCAATTTGCACCATGTATCCATAGCCGCCGTTGTTATACGCAGCATAGATAACCGTTCCGTTATCTGCGGCATAAATGTTTGTTCCAGTGGGAGCAGCCAGATCAATACCGTTGTGATTTCTGCCCCAGCGACTGCCAAAACGAGAAGAAAGTGAGCCACTTGTGGGAACAGCCATGTTACCCGTTCCGATTGGACTGGGGGGTTCCTTGGTTCCTTTTTGAATGATCTCGTCAACTGCTGCGCAGAGAACATTTTCAGAAACGATATTTCGCTCGGTTTCAACGCCGTTAACAGAAGTTATATATGCTTCAACAATTCTGGAACCTTCGGCACCTTTTTGCTCAATCACGATGTTTCCTTCATATTTGGTCGGGTCATCCTTTTCAATGGTGTTAAAAGGAACCGCCTCTTCCATCGTTCGGTGTTCCACCGTTTTAACAGAAATGAGTGTTTCACCTGTAGGAATTTTTAACATACCGCTAAGAGAATCATAATTCGGAATCACGTTGTTTTGCAATAGGCTATCCACCGTAATATCATAAGAATTTGCAATTGATTCCAGCGTTTCGCCCGGAGAGACTGTGTGCATGCTCATTCGGCCTTTATGCAGCGCTATAGAAGCACTTTCTGCTGTTTTCAAGGATTGCTTGGGTACGAATCGGTGCGATACAGTCACCGTCTGACAAAATTCGGCAGTCGCATCTGTCTTACCCTCTAAGAATTCATTTTTATAGTCATTTAGAACAGAGAGGGCGGCGGATTCATTCGCCATTGCAAAAATCAATTCCTGATCGACATAAACACCATAAGCAGGTAACATTTCATTGCTTAAGGCTTTCAGTTTTTCTTTCAAATCTGCCTCGTTGGAAAATGCTCCTTTGGCAATCAAACGGGTTGAAAATTGAAGATTTCCTACCGGCACGAAATCTTCATCTAAAACATAATCTAATTCGTTGTTAATCTCACTTAATAGGGCCGTGTAGTCATCAGCATGACGCATCACACCAATGGTCTGACCATCCACGCTAATCACACAGCCAATGCTGCAAGTGCTGATGAGAAGGATACATGCAATAGCTGCAATGCTACCGGAAACTGCGCTGGAAAAGACAATGCGACTTGCGTTTTCTCTAACCATACACCGAATGCCCGAGAGAGCACTCTTTGCTGCAACAGACAAGTGTGAAGCCTGCTTTTTTAGCCAAGACATGAAACCTTTTGTGTAATCTGATGATAGAGATGGTCTGAATTTCAGCAGCTCCGTGAGACGCTTGTGCTCAGCGCGCAACGGATCTGTGGTTGTTATTTTATAATTTGTTTGTATTTTTACTTGTGTTTTGGGGATTTCCACATAGTATTTAGATGGTATTTTTTCAATTCGCTTCACCGTCACACGGGTTCGATCCACACCATCACCTCGTTTCAGTTTATGTATCTATAGTATATGTGAATTTTTCTAAATATATTACAAAATTATTAAAACACTTTTATATTTTACAACATTTTCTTAATAATTTCAATGGTAATTTTGTAAAGAAATTATGAACAGAATCGTTATATTTTGGTTATTTATACAACAATTTGCACAAAAAATAGGTTGTAACAGCGTTACTTCACTCTGTTACAACCTACCTTATAGCGTGCAATTTACCCAAAGATTTTTATTTCTCTACCACGATTTTATTATGTTCTGTATCGTGGATAACTTTGAGATTTAAAACCTCGCCGAAGAAGCTTTCGTCCACATAGTAAATATCAGATTCAAAGGTGCTTTGATAGCGCTTTGTTTGCTTAGCTTTGTTTTCATCAACCCAGTCAACAGTAATATTTTTTTCATCTTTAAAGTCAATCGTACAGATTTTTCCGTTAATTTTCACCTCTGCCTCAGAACCATTCCAACTCATTTTTCCGCCAAGTTTTTCAATGATGCCACGCATTGGAAGCAGATAGTCTTCATCAACTTTGATGGCATAAGAAATGGTTTTTCCTTTGCAAACAGTGATGGCGCTTTCTTCCATTCCAAGCAGCTTTGTCATATAGAAATTAGAATAACTGCTTAGCTCTCTTTGCAGCCAATCATAACCCAATCTTTCACTCAGGGTTTGTGTACCGGAAAAGAGATTGGTACCTAAGCCTAAGCGATTTCCGTGGATGGTACATCCCATCGCAGCCAGTGTTGTGGGGAACATGTCCAAGGAAGTAAAATCACGATTTTTACTGTACGTTGCGTCAACTCCATCTGCAACATTGATAAAGCAGTTATACATGCGTCGTGAATATTGGTCGGAAACCACTTCCTGAATATAGACGTTGTCCATAGTGCAGTGATCACCGGAGATAATCACGGTGGTGTTTTCGTAAAAATCCTGTTCTTTGAGCCAGGAGATAAAATTTGCCACCTGTCTGTCAGAGCAAGCAAAAACATTGTCATACTGCCTGTTGTAATCGTGGCTGCATTGATCGCAAACATAGCCGTTTGGGAAATGCGTATCAACCGTCAGCATAGATAGGGCAAATGGTTGATCAGAAGAAGATAATTCGGCAAGTTTCTCTTTGGCATAGGTGAAAAGATAATGGTCATCCATACCCCACCAGACATAATAATCTTCCGGTATAATACCGTCTGTAATGGCTGTGTTATAATCAAAAATATGGTCAGTATGGTGATCGGAGTAATATCGGTCACGACCAGCAAAAGATGCATGTGAACCAACCATGAGTGCCTGCTGATAGCCGTTCTCATGTAAAATATCTCCAAGAGTCACAGTGCCTGCTAAGAAACGGCTGTTTTCGTAATACGCCTCGCCATAAATACCGTTTGTTAAGGGAATGCCGGATGATTGTGCTACCAAAGCACCCATCGTCCAGGTCGCACCGGTAACAGCACGTCCTCCACCCAATTTATCGCTTTGAGAAAAATGAATGTTGTCTTTTGCCAGCTGCGTCAAATTGGGCAATAGATTTACATCCATGGCACCACCGTTTTCGCGGTCAGCAAATGTTGATTCCATAGATTCCAAGAAAATAAAAATCAGATTTCTCTTTTCTTTTGGAAAAATAATATTTGTTTGAGCGGGATCAACGTATTCTTCTTCATAGATAACAGAGTGCTGTGCTATACCGACCAGATATTGATCCAGATCGACCGCCAGGGCGGCTGTGCCTAAAAGACTCAGACCGCAAAATGCCGCAAAGCCATATAGCACCGCTTTGTTTGACAGAAGATAAACTTTCTTTAGAAGTTTGATTTTTTTCAGATTCAGCAGTCCAAATAAAAAGAGTGGTGTTAGCAGGAGAGCGGGAAGCAGAGCAGAGAAAAGAAAGTTCCACACAAGCCCATAGTCAACGCCTTCAATGTTGCCAAACAAGGTTGATAGAATGGCATTAAAACCAACATTGCCATAAATTTTTACATACCACATAGCGGAAAAAAATGCCAAAAAACAGACAAATAAAAGAATGATACCGAAAATTTTTGGTATCATAATAAGCAGTTGCTTTGTTTTGACTTCAGAAATTTGCAACAACTCGGTGTTTTCTGAGTTCGGTGCAGTCTGCATGGTAAGAAACACCTCTTTCGTATAGATAAGATACAGAAACATTCATACCGGTACCACGTGATTAATGGGACACATCTTATTATATCATAATTTGTCACAATATGAAAGAGAAAATTAAAAAATAAAGAATCGTGGATGAAAATCAAATATGTAAGCATTTTGTAAATTATCAAGAGTGACTCTTGACATCAACCGAAACGTATGGTAAAATAGTTTTAAATACCAGATGTGACAATTTTTAAAATCTTTTCGATTTTAGTTATCAAAAATATTTTATAGAACGAGGGTTGTCTATGAGTTATGTAATTGTTACGGATTCTGCTGCGAATCTGCCCGAAGAAATTTATGAACGTTACGGCATTGAGGTTATTTCCCTTTCTTTTCAGGTAGACGGGAAGGAATATATGAGCTATGAGAAAGGAAAAACGACTGATTTAAAACAGTTTTATGACATGATGCGTCGCAAGGAAGTGATTACCACCAGCCTTGTGGATCCTGCCAGATTTTCTGCTCTCTTTAGCAGTATTTTAGAAGCAGGTAATGACGTGTTATATATTGGTTTTGATTCTGCTCTCAGCGGCACATACCAGTCATCAGTCATTGCTGCTGAGGATATGAGAGAAAAATATCCCGACCGCAAGATTATGACAGTCGACTCATTATGCGCATCCATCGGTCAGGGTTTGTTGGTTTATTATGCAGCCAAGCTGAAAGAGGAAGGAAAGTCGATGGAAGAAGTTGGCCAATGGGCGCTGGAGCATCGCTTGAATGTGTGCCACTGGTTTACTTGTGACGATTTGTTCTTTTTAAAGCGCGGCGGACGTGTCTCTGCAACCACAGCAGTTGTTGGCTCCCTCTTGCAGGTTAAGCCTGTGATGCATGTGAGTGATGCCGGCAAATTAGAAGTTGTAACAAAGGCAAGAGGCAGAAAGCAAGCGATGCAGGCGTTGGTCAATGCAATGGAAAAAACCGTGCAGGATCCGCAGAAACAGCTGGTTATGGTTGGCCATGGTGACTGTCCTGAAGATGCAGAATATGTGATGAACCTGATCAAAGAAAAATTTACTGTGAAGGAATCCATTATTCACTACTTAGATCCTGTGATTGGCGCTCATGCAGGGCCGGGAACGCTGGCGGTGTTCTTTATGGGATCAGCTCGTAAGTAAACAAGCATTAAAAAAGGCTGTAGCAAATTGCTACAGCCTTTTTCTTGTATAACGAAAACCACGCGATAGTCGCGTGGT
>JAZOBC010000010.1:0-14972 GCA_045595795.1 Clostridia bacterium
CATGACCTTCTGTGTTGATATTTTCTTAGGCTCTGCAAAGACAGAAACCGGTCTTAGAATGGAAGACGTTGTTTGCGTTACCAAGGATGGTTGCGAAAATCTGACTAACTATCCCAGAGAGTTGTTTGAGATTCCTTGTGAATAAAAATTTGCAATAAAAAAGGTCGTTGCTGCATAAGCGGCAACGACCTTTTTTGAACATTAGAATAACATAATTAAAAATTGAGAAACCAGCACAACAGCAATGAGTGCGATGGGGTAGGTTGCAGCATAAGCAGCAGCTACATCTTCGGTGCCGGCAACATTAATTAAGGTGCCGAGTGCAGGGGTACTGGTCATACCGCCGGTAATGGAGCCTAAGTTATTCAAAAGGCTGAGCTTTAGCACATACTTGGCAAAGATGTAACCAATTACCATGGGCAGAATTGTCATAATCGCACCATAGACAAAATACATGGGATCAAAAAATTCAACAAAGTCTGCGCCACCGGGAATACCTGCACCAATTAAGAACAGCATTAAGCCCAGCTCGCGGAACACCTTTAAGGTGCTTTCTTGGGGCATGATGCTCACTTTGCCGATTCTGCCAAAATGACCGAACACCAGTGCCATCAAAAGACAACCACCGGTGGTGGTTAGTGAAAAGGTTGTGCCGGAGAGACCGTCGCCGGAGAGAGGAATCTTAATCATGCCAACAAAGATGCCGACTACCGCAGCCAGGCCGAAGGCACAAAAACCAAAACTGTCTAAATACAGAAGCTTGCCGGTATATTCTTTTTTGGCATCGCCATCAGATACCTGTGTAAGCTTAGCTCTTTCTTCATCCATGTTAGCCTTTGCAAATTTCGGCACAAGCTGAACAAACAACACAACGCCGATAACACCGAAGATATAAGCAATACCATGGCCTACTGATACCAAGCTTTCGTATTCAGCCAAAACGGTGTCTTTTGCGGCAGAAAACGCCGGTGTAGAGGTAAGTGAGCCGGACAGAAGACCAACAACCATGGCCGTAAAGCCTTGATGGTCAGTTTCGCCCAAGGCTCTGCCCATATAAATACAGCCAATGGCAGATAAGCCACCTGCAATGATGATGATTAAACCCAATAACACATAGGATTTAAAGTTTTTCTTCATGTTAGAGAAAAACTTCGGTCCTGCAATGAAACCCACGGAGGTGACAAACAGAATCAGTCCCATGCTTTCAATAATCTTCAAAGCTTTTTCAGCAAATTCACCCAATTGTGCTTCTAAGGGAGAATAGAAAAAGCAGCCAAACAGCAGTGCAATAATAAACACACCGGCAGTTCCCAAGGAAACGCCTTTAATGGTGATGCGGCCTAACGCATAGCCCACAAAGCAAATTGCAAACACGCAAAACAGCAAAAATGTAACGCCGGTAATGGGAATAACCCCGCCAAATAAACTCATTGTCAATTTCCTTTCAGCATATTTTTTCATTAAACAATTCCAAGGGAACAATCCTGGCAAGATTGTTCCCTATCATAACTGTATAATTTTATCTTTCGTCTCTTTGCTTTACGTAATTGGGTAACAGCTTGGGAGAAACAATCTCGGTCTTGATGCCGCTATCTGCAATTTCCTTTTCAAACTGATTGACATGGTCTAATGTCAGCTTGCCCAAAGAAACGTTTTTGCATTTTGCAGCAGCACTCTTACCGGCGCTTCTGCCGAATACAATGATGTCTAAGAGAGAGTTACCCATGAGTCGGTTACGTCCGTGGATACCACCAACAGCTTCGCCTGCAACAAAGAGGTTTTCTACGTTCGTTGTCATACAGTCAGCAGAAATATCCAATCCGCCGTTCTGATAGTGCAGCGTGGGATATACCAAAATGGGCTCTTTGCGAATATCAATACCATATTTACCAAACATTCTCATCATGGCAGGAATTCTGGCTTCAATGGTACCTTCGCCACCGATTTTTTCGATCATGGGTGTATCCAGCCAAACAGCCAGACCGTTACCTGTTTCCACGCCGTTGCCGCGGTCGTTACATTCGCGGATGATAGAAGCGGCAGATACGTCACGGGTCTCTAAGGGATGCATAAAGGCTTCACCGTTTTTATTAATCAGCTTAGCACCTAAAGAACGCACCTTTTCTGTTACCAAGGCACCGAAAATCTGCTCTGGGAAAGCAGCACCTGTGGGATGATACTGCAGGGTTTCGGCATATAACAGCTTAGCACCGGCACGATAGCCCAAAACCAAACCATCTGCGGTTGCGCCATAGTGATTGGAGGTGGGGAAGCCCTGATAATGCATTCTGCCGGCACCACCGGTTGCAATGATGACGGTTTTAGCCTTGGCAACTAAAATATCATCGGTTTCCATGTTCAAAAGAACTGCACCGGCAGCATTGCCGTTTTCGTCTAAAATCAGCTCAATAGCAGCCGTAAAGTCAACCACGGGAATTTTTCTGTTTAACACTTCATCGCGGAGTGTACGCATGATTTCAGCACCGGAATAGTCCTTGGCTGCATGCATTCTTTTTCTGGAAGTACCGCCGCCGTGGGTGGTAATCATGTTGCCGTCTTTGTCCTTATCAAATTCAACGCCCAGTTCAGAAAGCCATAAAATCGCTTCAGGCGCATCGCATACCAGCTTTGAAAGCAGCTCTCTTTTGGCTGCAAAATGACCGCCGCCAAAAGCATCAACAAAGTGGATGGCAGGGGAGTCGTTTTCTTTATCGGCAGCCTGAATGCCGCCTTCTGCCATCATGGTATTGGCATCGCCGATACGGAGCTTGGTCACAATCATAACGTTGGCACCGGCCTCGTGAGCTTCGATTGCTGCAGAAGAACCGGCACCGCCACCGCCAATAACCAGCACATCCACGTCGTAATCGGGATTTGACAGGTCAATCTCTGCCGGATTGATGCGGCTGTGTGCCTGCAGCATGGCAGCTAATTCCTTGGGAACCTTGTCACCTTTGTTGGGACCGATGGTCAGGATTTCAAACTCGTCAGTTTTATAGTCGGGATGATAAGCTTTTAGTAAATCTTCTTTTTCCTGAGCTGTCATTCTGCGGGGTTCCAGCTCAATGTTTTTATCACGGGCAGCTTCAACTGCACGCAAGGATTCTGCAAAATTTTCTGAATACATTGTGGCACCTCCTTATTTCTCAATCTCTCTGGTGTTATAGAGTTCTTTGATTTCGTCAATGGGCTTTTGCATTAAGTCTTCAATCAGCTTTGTAAAGGTTCCTTCATTGATTTCATCCACTCTCTTTTCCAGATGGTCACATTTCGGTGCAATATACTTGCCGTTTAAGCGGCGAGCCAGCATGGCAACCTGGGGATGAGAAATTCCGGCAGGACAACGGGAGGAGCAAACACCGCACATAACGCAGTCAAAAGATTCCTCAGCACATTTTTCATATTCACCACGTTGTGCATAAGCGATGTACTGCATAACATTTAAGTCCTGGGTACAAGCCTTTGTACAAGCGTTACAGCCAATGCAGCAATAAATTTCGGGGTAAAGCTGCATCATAATCTGCTCGGTGGGCTTAATCTTTTCAATATCGTAGACCTGCTTTACCAGGGGGAAGAAGGGCAGGGTTGCAATATACATATTATTTTCAACTTTTGTCTGGCAGGCAAGACATGCCTTGAGCTCACGGTCACCGGCAATGCGGTAAATGGTGGCACAGGCACCGCAAAAACCATTACGGCAACCACAGCCGCGCTTGAGCTGGTAGCCGGCATATTCCATAGCGCGCATAATTGTTAAATTATCGGGCACACTATATTTTTTGCCGAACAAAAATATATTTACTGTATTTTCCATGTTCGTTTCCTCCTTATTAATACTCATCAGGTAGCTCATCGATTTCATCACAACGGAACACAGGGCCATCCTTGCAGACGTACTTGGCACCGATGTTGCATCTGCCGCATTTACCAACGCCGCATTTCATTTTGAGCTCCATGGTGGTATAAATCTGAGTTTTTTCAAAGCCCAGCTCCTGCAAGCCCTGCAGCGTGAATTTAATCATGATTGGCGGACCGCAGATAACAGCGGTTTTATTGGTGTCAAAGCCCAGTTCCTTTACGTAGTTAGGAACAAAGCCCACATGACCGTCCCAGCCTTCCTGAGGATTGTCAATGGTCAGATGTACATTCACACCATCATCCTTGCACCATTCATCAATGATTTCTTGATAATCCACTAAGTCATCCTTGCTTCTGGAGCCATAAACAATATCAATTTTGCCATAGCGGTCACGATAGTGACGGCAGTAATTAATAACGGAGCGCAACGGCGCCAGACCAATACCGCCGGCAATAAAGAGCATATCCTGACCGGCAAAGGCATCATCCACAGGGAAGGGACGTCCGTAAGGTCCACGAATGGTCAGCTGCTGACCAACCTCTGCCTGATGAAGCCACTCAGTTACGCAACCGCACTTTTTAATGGAAAATTCCATATATTCCGTATTAGTAGGGGAGGAGGTAATGGAAAACATTGCTTCTCCCACTCCGGGAATGGATAACATAGCACACTGGCCGGGGCGGTGCTCAAATGCTTTTTTACCGTCGGGCGTTAAAACGCGAAAGGTTTTTACATCCGGCGTATCAATCCGAACGTCGGTAATCACACCGATAACGGGAATTAAAGGGTCTTGATTATTCATGATCTGCACCTCCCAGGGTCTTCATAACCTTTACGATGTTCATGGAAATGGGGCATTTTGCTAAACATCTGCCACAGCCGACACAACCAAACACACCGTCGTTATTTTCAGGGTAATATACAAGCTTGTGCATAAAACGCTGGCGGAATCGTTCTTTTTGAGAATTACGAATGTTGCCGTGTGCCATCTTTGTAAAATCAGAGTACATGCAAGAATCCCAACAACGGTATCTCTGAACGCCCTTGCCTGTGTTAAAATCACGAATATCATAGCACTGGCAGGTGGGACACACAAATGTACAAGTGCCACAGCCTAAACAGCTTGATGACAGTTCATCCCATAAGGGACTTTCAAAATATCGCTCGGTTTTGCCGCCACCGAAAGCATCGGTACTGAGTGATGAAAGGGGCAGACGGTCAATATAACCACGGATTTTTTCTTGCTCAGCTTCAACTTTCTGGGTATCTGCTTCAGCTGTTGCAGCCTCAATTTTGCTTAAGAATGCTTCGCCCTTTTCGGTTTTAGCTTCTAAGAAGATTTCGCCTTCTGCCATCACGCACTCTACATCGCCACCGGGAGCAGCCGCATCAATACCGAAAGCCTTGCAGAAGCAGGTTTCAACAGGTTTTGAGCAAGCTACAGTGATGATGACTGCGTTATCACGACGGTTTTTATAAAAACTGTCGCAGGGCTCTGATAAAAAGACGGTGTCTAAAATTTCAAAGCTTTTCACATCGCAAGCGCGAACACCAAAAATGGCAAAGGCACCAATATCTTCGCGAATGTCTAACACTTCAATGTTTTTCCCTTCGGTTTTAAAGGCCATCATGTTTTCAACCTGGGGGAAGAAAAAGTCCTTAGCACTCTTGTTTGTGTTTAAGGCACCAGAATATTTCACGCTGGCTTCCCATTTTTGATAAGAAGCTCCGTCTTTTCCGTCTACCGGGAGATACAGAGGCATGGTGTTTGCAATTGCTTCAAACAATGCATCAAGTGAATCAAGTGAACATTTACGCATTTTCGCCATCTCCTCTCTTGACTGCATCAGAGGGTTCAATATCGTCAACGGTATAATTCACTAAGGGTGCACGGGAGCCAACCTCTTCGCCGGCTTGATATTCACCGTAAAATTCGTTGATATCTTTAATGAACTTTCTGTTTAATAAATGCAGGGGAATGTTCTGGGGACAAACTCTGGAGCATTCACCGCAGTCGGTGCAGCGACCGGCAACGTGAAAGGCGCGAATGATGTGAAACATCTTTTCTTCAAAGCTATCAGCCGGCGCCTTGTTTTCAACGCCGGATTTCGGATTGCCGAAAACGCACTTTTCGCAGGTGCATGCCGGACAAACATCACGGCAGGCATTACAGCGAATGCAGCGTGACAGCTCGTTTTGCCAAAAGGCATAACGCTCATCGGCGGTCATGCTTTCTAACTTTTCCACTTCGTCAAAACGGTTTGACTCCAAAACCTCACCGCTGTCACCTAAAAGCTCATCATAAGCCACATGCTTTTTGCTTTTGCAGGAAAGGCAACGTTCGCCGAACGCTTCTTCGTTTGTTAAGTTCAAATCCCCATCATAGAGAGTTGCAACGGTGAAGCCGTTTTCGGTTTCGGTAATGCCTACAATACCCTCTGCCTTTTCGCGGATTTTATTGATATCAGCCATGCCACTGCAGGGGATGCCCACAGCATAGACCTTTTCTCTGTCAAAACGATGCTCCGTGAGAAGCTGATTAAAGCTGTAGGTGTCACAGGGCTTTAAGAAAACCAGCACCTTAGCGTCGCTTTTTGCACATTCTTTAATCAAATATTTAGAAAAGTTTGCACCGCAGAAAGAGTCAAAAACAAAATCTTTTTCCAGTGCTTCGGCACTTTTGAAAACAAAGGGCGTTACATCGTAAGAAAATTCACCGGCTTTCCAGCCAAGCACTCTGTCAACAGTACCGTCGTTTAGAAGAGATACGGCTTTTTGAATGAGTATATCACGCTTTATTGCTTGCATCGTAAATCCTCCAATCGTTTGTTTTCTCCCAATTCCGTAACGGTTTTTACAAAATCGTTCATGGTTTGGGCAAATTTAGCACCTTCGGCTGCCGATACCCATTCCAGGCGAGTACGTTCTTTTTCAATGCCTAAATAGTCCAGCATGGAAAACAGCAGTGCCATGCGACGTCTGGTATAGTAGTTGCCGGAGGTGTAGTGACAGTCACCGGGATGACAGCCGCAGATAATCACGCCGTCAGCGCCCCGCTGAAAGGCACGCAGAATGAACATGGGGTTCACTCGGCAAGAGCAGGGAACGCGGATGATTTTAACATCTGCCGGATAGTTTAAGCGGTTGTTACCTGCAAGGTCTGCCCCTGCATAGGAACACCAGTTACAGCAAAAGGCAACAATTTTTGGTTTAAATTCATTCATCGACATATTGCATCTACCTCCGCCATAATTTGATCGTTTTTAAATCCTTTTAAATCCATTGCACCGGAGGGACAGGCAACCGTACAAGCGCCGCAACCCTGACAAACCGCTTCGTTAACAGAAGCAACACGTCTGATTTTCGTGGTTCTGTCCGGCATTCTGAATTCTTTATCACTATAGGTGATAGCGCCATAAGGACAAACGCGTTCACATGAGGAACAGCCGTTACACATCATTTCGTCAGAATGTGCAATACAGGGGTTGCCTGTGAGCTTATCCTTAGCAAGCAGGGCAATGACCTTAGATGCAGCAGCCCCTGCCTGAGAAACGGTTTCCGGAATATCCTTAGGTCCCTGACAGGTTCCTGAAAGGAATACGCCGGCAGTGGGGCTTTCAACAGGACGCAGCTTGGGATGGGCTTCTGTAAAGAAGTCATTGGTATCCATGCTGGCGGTCAACATGGTAGCCAGTGACCGAGCAGAACGGTCGGGCTCAATGGCGGCTGCCAACACAACCAGGTCAGCATCAAGCTGAATCTGTTTGCCGCTGATTAAGTCAGAAGCTCTCACCTTGAGCTTATCACCTTCAGGAGCAACCTTGCCCACCATACCCTTAATATAGTGCACGCCATATTCCTCAACAGCACGCCGATAAAACTCATCAAAGTTTTTACCGGGGGTTCTGACGTCAATGTAAAAGACATACACGTCAGTATCGGGGTATTTATCTCTGGTGAGCATAGCATGCTTGGCTGTATACATACAGCAAATTTTGGAACAATATTCTTTACCTTTTTCGTTGCAGGCATCGCAACGGGAGCCAACACATTGCACAAAGACAATGGTTTCGGGATGCTTACCGTCAGAAGGACGGAGCAGTTTACCCGCGGTGGGACCTGCAGCGTTGGTTAAACGCTCAAATTCGAGTGATGTGATGACATCTTTTGACTGGTTATAGGCAAATTCATCGAATTTTTCCATGCTGATGGGATTGAAGCCGGTAGCAGCAACAATGGCACCGTATTTTTCTTCGATGAATTCATCCTTTTGTGTATAGTCAATGGCACCGGCGGTGCAGACCTTAGCACACAAACCGCATTTGCCGTTTTTCAGCATGTTACAATAATCCGGGTCAATGGTGGCAACCTTGGGAACGGCCTGTGCAAAAGGAATGTAGACTGCCGGACGGTTATCCATGCCCAGATTAAATTCGTTGGGAACCTTTTTCATGGGACATTTTTCAGTACACAGACCGCAGCCGGTACATAAATCCTCTTTTACGTAGCGAGCTTTCTTTTTGATGGTTACGTCGAAATTACCCACAAAACCTTGAACATCCACAACCTCGCTGAAAGAGAAAATTCTGATTTTTTCATTTTGTGCCACGTCCACCATTTTGGGTGTTAAGATACAAGCAGCACAGTCCAAGGTGGGGAAGGTTTTGTCAAGCTGAGCCATTTTACCACCAATGGTGGGTTTGGTTTCAACGATGTCAACGGGGAAGCCTGCATCGGCAATATCCAGAGCTGTCTGAATACCGGCAATACCGCCACCGATGACCAGCGCACGCTTAGTCACAGGGCTTTCACCCGGGGTTAAGGGTGCATTTAAGTTCACCTTTGCAATGGCTGCTTTTCCTAAAATAATGGCTTTTTCTGTGCCGATTTCCATTTCCTTATGCACCCAGGAGCATTGCTCGCGGATGTTGGCAATTTCAACCATATAAGGATTTAAACCGGCAGCAGCAGCGGTTTTTCTAAAGGTTGCCTCGTGCATACGGGGCGAACAGGAGCAGATGACAAGACCTGTTAAGTTATGCTCAGCAATAGCATTCTTAATAATGTCCTGACCTGCCTGAGAACACATATATTGATAGTTCGTGGAGAAGACGACACCCGGCTCGCTTTTTAAAGCCTCAGATACAGCGCTGACATCAACCGTGCCGGCAATGTTACTTCCGCACCAACATACAAATACACCGATTCTTTGCATTTTTGCCTTCTCCTTTCTTATTTACTGTATTTACGCATTGCGCTGACGATGGCCTGCTGAGGCATTTCTTCATCAAGCAGTGCAGGAATGTGGTCTGCTTTCATGTGGTTCATGCCCTTCTGGCGAACAACACTCAGACGAACGGCTTCAATGAGTTTAGCCGGTTCTACGCTTCTGGGGCAACGCTCCACGCACGCGAAACAGGACAAACATTGATAAATGGATGTTGAGTCAAGGAGTGGTTCAATATCTCCGGATTCAACCATATAAACAAATTGGTGGGGATGATATTCCATTTCGTCATAAGAAGGGCAGGTGCCGGAGCATTTGCCGCAACGCATGCATTTTTTCGGATTCACGCCGCTGATACGGATGATTTCGTCCCGCAGATTTGATTTATTCATTGATAGGCCCCTCCTTTACGCCCAAAGCCTCTGCCAAAAGCTCGGTGATATAAATAACCGGCATGCTCTTGTCGTGCTTTTCTAAGTTATATTTGCAAAGAGGACAAGCCGTTACAATCATGTCAGCGCCGGCAAGACGTGCGCTGTTTGTCACACTTTTGCTCTTTTTCTCGGCAGACTGAGGATTTTCTAAGGCAACATAGCCGCCGCAGCATTCATTTCGGTAGGCATAAGGAACTGCCTCAGCACCCAATGCGCGAATGAAATCCTCCATAATAGTAGGATTTTCGCTGTCGTCCATTTGCATCACAGAACCGGGACGCAGCAATAAGCAGCCATAGTAAGCTGCAATTTTTTTGCCCTTTAATGGCTCTACAACTTTTTCGCGAACTGCATCAAAGCCTACCACGTCGCGGAGCAGCTCTAAATAGTGGAGCACTTCGGTTTCGCCGTTATAGGGCTCATCAAAAGCCGCATAGTTATTTGCACGCAGGGCAAAATCAGCGTCAGTTTGAATCTGGTGGTTGGTTTGTTTAATCACATTATGACAGGCAGAGCAGACGGTGATAAGCTTTTGACTGTGACGACGAGCATCCTCTAACGCACGGACAGCGGAAAGCTTAGTCGCAATTTCATCACGGCTGGTTGTGAAAACGCCGCCGCAGCATTGCCAATCTTGTATTTCCTCTAAGGTTATACCCAAGCAGTCAGCACATTTTCTGGCATAAACATCAAGCTGTTTTGCCTTGGTTTTTAATGTGCAGCCGGGATAGTAGCTAACCTTCATATGAATTCCCTCCTATTTATTTCATACCATCTTTTCAGGATGGAAAACCTCATCAAATTTTTCTTCTGTTAAAAAGCCTAATGCAACGCAGGCTTCTTTTAATGAAATATTTTCCTTAAAGGCTAATTTAGCAGTTTTTGCTGCGTTTTCATAGCCAATATAAGGATTCAGTGCTGTTACCAGCATCAGAGAATTATGCAGATTGTTATGCATTTTTTCACGGTTTGCCACGATGCCCACAGCGCAGTTCTTGTTAAAGGAAAGAATGGCATCAGCGAGAAGTCTTGCAGACTGCAGGAAGTTATACATGCAAACAGGCATAAAAACGTTCAGCTCAAAATTGCCCTGTGAAGCAGCCATACCAACTGCCACATCATTACCCATAACCTGAACGGCTACCATGGTGACAGCCTCAGACTGAGTGGGGTTCACCTTGCCGGGCATGATCGAGGAGCCGGGCTCGTTTTCGGGAATGGTAATTTCGCCTAAGCCCACACGAGGACCACTGGCCAGCCAGCGTACGTCGTTGGCAATTTTCATCATGTCGCACGCAAGTGCCTTAATGGCACCATGTGCAAACACTAACTCATCCTTTGATGTAAGCGCATGGAATTTATTAGCAGCTGTGGTAAAGGTCTTTCCGGTGATGTTGCTGACTTCCTGTGCCACAAGCTCATCAAATCCCTTGGGTGCATTCAAGCCGGTTCCCACAGCGGTTCCGCCCAGAGCAAGCTCAGACAGAGGTGCTAAGGAAAGCTTTAACAGCTCAATATCACGCTCAAGGCTTGAACGCCATCCGCTGATTTCCTGACTGAACTTAATGGGTGTTGCATCCTGCAGATGCGTACGACCGCTTTTCACTACATCATCGTTTTCTGCCTCTAAACGCTTGAAAGTTTGAATGAGTGTTTCGACAGCGGGAATCAGCTTATCTTCAATCATTAAAACGGCAGAAATATGCATTGCCGTGGGGAATGTGTCATTTGAGGATTGGCTCATGTTGACATCGTCGTTGGGATGCAGAAGCTTTGCACCGGCAATTTGGTTGCCACGGTTTGCGATAACTTCGTTGGTGTTCATGTTAGATTGGGTGCCCGAGCCGGTCTGCCAAACAACTAACGGAAAATGGTCGGTTAATTTGCCGGCCAAAATCTCATCACAGGCTGCAGAAATGGCAGAAAGCTTTTCCTCTGTCATTTTTTCGGGGCGCAGCTTGCTGTTGGCAATCGCAGCGGCCTTTTTCAAGATGCCAAAGGCATGAACAATTTCAGCAGGCATGGTTTCAATGCCCACACCAATTTCAAAGTTTTCATGACTTCTCTGGGTTTGTGCAGCCCAAAGACGGTCAGCCGGGACTTTAATTTCACCCATAGAGTCGTGTTCAATGCGAAAATCCATTATATATCCTCTTTTCTTTAATCATTAAAACGTCAATTGACTGATAATATCCTTCAAGCAGTCTGCACTGTGGTGCAGAGCTTTTAATTCATCATCTGTTAAAGGAATCAAAATTTTGCCGGTGATACCTTCTTTACCCACAACGTTTAACAGACTCAGGCAGACATCGTTGATGCCGTATTCGCCATGAAGCATGGTGGAAACAGTCATACTTGTATCAATGCCGTTGAGTATTGATTTGCAAATATGGCAAACCGATACAGAAACTGCATAGTAAGTAGCACCCTTGCGGTCAATAACGCGTGCACCGGAAGTGCGGACATAATTTTCCACTTCTGCGAAGTTCAGGTCGGGCTGCTTAAAATATGCATTGGCTGTTGTGGATTGAATAATGGTGTTGGGACCTTCCTTAATGGGAATGTTTGAAAGGTTGGCAATGGACCAGGGAACGAAGGAGGAGTCACCGTGTTCACCCATGACATAGGCGTGAACGTTTTGCTGATTGATAGAGTAGTATTCAGCCAAACGGGCACGGAGACGGGAAGTATCAAGCATCGTTCCTGAACCGATAATCTGACGTTCCGGCAAACCTGAGAGTTTGCAGAACGTATAGGTTAAAATGTCAACGGGATTGCTGACGATCAAATAAACTGCGTTGGGCGCATAGCGAGTAATCTCGGGAATAATTTTTTTGGTGATATCCACATTTGTTTGTGCTAAATCCAAGCGAGACTGTCCGGGCTTTCTTGCAACACCGGATGTAATAATCACAATGTCGGAATCAGCAGCATCTGCATACGTTCCCGGATAAACAGACGTAGAATGACAGAAAGGAGTTCCCTGACGAATATCCAGCGCTTCGCCCATAGCCTTTTTGGTGTTGATATCGATCATAATAATTTCTGAAGCGATACCCATAACTGTTAAGGTGTAGGCAACGGTGGAACCGACGCTTCCTGTTCCAATGATGGTGATTTTGTTCATAATTCATTTCCTTTCTTGGCGGCAATCTGAGATTCCCGATTTTACAAGCGGTTGCGTGATAACAGCATACAACAGAGAAACCACCGACGATAGTCTCGCCGATGGATAATTGACATATTGCTTGCTATTTCAGTCAGACAGCTTGTGTTCTTCAATAGAACAGAGTTTGTTATATTTTTAACATAACTCATTTTACCACATCTCGTAGCATTTGGCAAGGGGTAAAACCACTTTATTTTGATTTTTTTTATCAAAAATCGTGAAAAAATCACATTTTTATGGCACAAATTCCATATTATGTAATTTATCGAAATTTTTTACGGTAGGCGTTGGCTGACATCCCGTTTTCTTGCTTAAACAGTCGGCGAAAATAATTACAGTCTAAAAAACCTACCAAACCGGAAATCTCTTCAACAGATTTATCTGTTTTTCCAATTAACTCTTTGGCTTTTTCCAAACGTTTTTTACGAATATATTTGGCAATGCCCTCAGGCATGGCGGATTTTGTCAGTTCATATAAAACAGTTTTAGAAAGGGAAAAACGTTCGCAAATTGCCTGGACAGATAAGTCGCTAGAAAGGTTATAGTCAATATATTGCACAATGGAGGAGAGTGTTTCATCTTTTTTAAGCGAAACGATACGCTCTAAATATATATAGGAAGTAAAGGCATTGATAATTTCTGAAACTGCTTCTAACTGGTCGTGATTTTTATATGAAACCGTTCGAATTTTTTGGTCGAATTCTTCCGGGTCAAGCTCATAGCTTTTGCAGAGTTCCTTTGCCTTTTCGGCAAATTCAGCTTTATTTTTTACGCTGGTAATCTGACCGAAAACAATATAACCGATGGTAATGTTGTTTTCATATAAGGGTGCAACGGTTTCAGTTAATCCGGCGTGACAGGTCATGGTTACCAATCGTTTTTGCTTACGGCAGAGTTCGCATAAAGTCCGGCTGCTTTCAGAGCATTTTTCGTGCAGCTTTGGGTTTTGGTTCATCATACTGCAAAAAATATGATGCTCTTTTGGATAGGAGAAAATTTCCTGAAAAGTATCGTCATAAATCGCAATTCTGATTTTAGTCAGCTTATAAAAGGATTCGATTAATTTCGTCAATTTTTGCAAATTAATATCTAAGAGCATAAAAAACCTCCTTTTGCGAACAAATTTACAATTTTCAAAACGTATTTCTCTTTTATTATAACATACCTTATGGTAAAATCAATATGTAAATGACTAAGAAACTTTATAATTTTATTATTTTAAGGAGGATTATACGATGAGTGAAAAATTAGCACTGTACGGTGGCCCCAAGGCCAAAACAACACCGAACTTCCCCATGTATCCCGGTGGTTTGGAAATTGGTGAAGAAGAAAAGAAGCAAGTAATGGAAGTTTTAGATAACAAATATCTGTTCCGTTACTATGGTCCCGAAGGTGTAGAATCCAAGGTTCGTGCGTTTGAAAATGCATTTAAAGAAAAAATGGGTTCTCCCTATGCATTGGCTACCAGCTCCTGCACAGGTGCTCTGACCTCTGCTTTGGTTGCTTGCGGCGTTGGCCCCGGCGATGAAGTTATCGTTTCCGGTTACACCTTCTTTGCTTCTTGTGCAACCATCGTTGCTGCAAAGGGTATTCCCGTTATCGCAGAAGTTGATGAAACTCTGACCATCGACGTTGAAGATTTAGAAAAGAAGATTACACCTGCTACCAAGGCCATCGTTGTTGTACATATGCGTGGTGTACCTTGCGATATGGACGCTGTTATGGCTATCGCTAAGAAGCATGACATCAAGGTTATTGAAGACTGTGCTCAGGCTTGCGGTACTACCTACAAAGGCAGATACGTTGGTACCATCGGTGACTGCGGCTGCTTCTCCTTCCAGTATCACAAGACTATTACTGCCGGTGAAGGTGGTATGGTTCTGTGTAACGATGCTCGTATTTATGACCGTTGCTGCTCTTATCATGACACGGCTGCTTGCTGGAGACCTGACCGTTTTGCTCGTCAGCGTTTTGAAGGTGAGTTGTTCTGCGGTTCTAACTTCCGTATGAGCGAACTTTGCGGCGCTGTTTTGTTGGCACAGCTGCGTAAGCTGGACCGCCTCAACGCATTGATGCGCGATCATCAGAAGCGGATCATTGAACAGATCAAGGACACCAAGGGTATCAAGGTTCGTCCCCGTAACGATGACGAAGGTGATACCGGCATCTGCCTGATGTTCTATCTGGACAGCGCAGAGAAGGTCGGTCCTTTCTGTGAGGCTTTGCAGGCTGAGGGCGTCAATGCTGCCGGTGTATTCAACTCCGGTATTCCCGATTGGCACA
>JAZOBC010000011.1:0-21738 GCA_045595795.1 Clostridia bacterium
ATTGATGATTAGGGTGAAGTCGTAACAAGGTAGCCGTATCGGAAGGTGCGGCTGGATCACCTCCTTTCTAAGGAGCATTAAAACTTCGGTTTTAATAATCTTAGGTCGATAGCTCTGCTCTGTTTAATTTTGAGGGTTCGGAAACGAACTAAAAAAGCCTCTGCAAACTGCAGAGGCTTTTTTATTATGTAAAAAGATTTTCTCAATATGTAACTAACATTTCGTCTTCTTTAGCAACCATGCCATCCGGACGAAGTGTTGTAGAGGCAATCACAGCCACCGTAACCCGCTTGGCGCCTGCCTTTTGCAAAAGCTTAGAAATGGCATCTGCTGTAGCGCCGGTGGTGAGCACATCATCGACGAGCAAAATGTTTTTATTTGCAAAATTCTCCTTTGACGCCGACAGCTGAAAGGCATGCGCGACGTTTTGTAGTCGATCTGCATAGCCCAACGTACTTTGTTTGGGCGTTTCCTTCACCTTGATGAGAGCCTTTTTGAAAAACGGAACAGTCAAGGTTTTGGCAATACGCTCAGCAAGCAATGCTGTTTGGTGATAGCCGCGCTCGCGCAGGCCTGCCTTTGTCATTGGAACGCAGAGAACACAGTCAAAAGGCTCCTTTTGATGCAGAGGCAGCAATCGTCGAGACATTGCGGCTGAGAATCCGCGGCAATAATCTCGTCGACCACCGAATTTATATCGCAGAACGGCATCGCGGACGTTGCCCACATAAGGAAAACACGCGACTGCCTGAGAAAAATATCGCCGATGCGTCTGACACAGCACACACAATCCCTCGCCGGAGTGCAGCAGTGAGCCGCACCGCTTGCAGGTGATATCCTCTCGGAGGAATAAAATCTTTCGGGCGCAGCTTTGACAAATAGAAATGCCGTGTTTTTTCGGTGTTATCAAATCACCGCAGAGGATGCATTGCTCGGGAAAGAGAAGATTTAAAGGACTATGAAATATACTCATCAAGAAGCTTGCGCAGAGCAACGAGATATCCATCCTTACCCAAACCGGCAATTTGCGCACAACATGCCGGCTTAACTACAGAAATCCGACGGAACTCTTCTCGACTGTTAATATCTGACAAATGCACCTCGATCGCCGGCAGATTTACGGACTTCAGCGCATCGTGAATGGCGTAGCTATAGTGCGTGTAAGCACCGGGGTTGATGATGATGCCGTCGCAAACGCCATAAGCGCTTTGAATCTTATCAATCAGAGCCCCCTCGCTGTTTGACTGAAAGCACTCAACCTCAGCACCCAAGTCTTTTCCCAAAGTAGCCACTTCTCCATTGATCTGCTCTAAGGTCGTGGTTCCGTAAATTTCAGGCTCCCGAATGCCCAACATATTTAGATTTGGACCGTGAATCACTAACACTTTCTTCATTTTATATATCCTCCCTGCCAAAGCTAATAAAACATGGAAACATTATATCACAAACTTTTTTTGCTCGCAAGACAGATTTATATAGAAATCATCATATATAATAAGAAGAAACTCCAAAAAGAGGAGACATATGGTTATTTTTTCTTAATAAGTGGCTCTGATTCAGAGAGATTTGCGAAAAATCTGCAAAACTGCAAAAAATCTCTTGACAACGCGGGCATTTATGTTTAAAATAATATAGTAGGAATGTATGCTGGGAGGGTTATTTATGTCAAAATATATATTCGTAACAGGCGGTGTTGTCTCAGGTCTTGGAAAAGGGATAACGGCAGCATCCTTAGGTCGCTTATTAAAGGCGAGAGGATTTAAAGTAACCAATCAGAAATTTGACCCATATATTAACATTGACCCCGGCATGATGAACCCCATTCAGCATGGTGAAGTTTTCGTAACGGACGATGGCGCAGAAACCGACTTGGATATCGGTCACTATGAACGCTTCATTGACGAAAACTTAAACATTAACAGTGACGTTACCAGTGGCCAGATTTATTGGTCTGTTATTAATAAGGAAAGAACCGGTGATTATTTAGGTGGAACCGTACAGGTTATTCCCCACATCACCAACGAAATCAAAGAACGCATCTATCGTGCAGGCTCCTCCGGTGAAAACGATATTGTTATTACCGAAATCGGCGGAACCGTTGGCGACATTGAGGGTCTGCCCTTCTTAGAAGCCATCCGTCAGGTGGCAACTGAGGTTGGCAGAGAAAACGTGATGTATATTCACGTGGCGCTCATTCCCTACCTTGAAATGTCCAGGGAACTGAAGTCCAAGCCCGCACAGCACAGCGTGAAGGAGCTGCTCAGCATCGGCATTCAGCCTGATGTCATTGTGTGCCGCACCTCATACCCCTTAGATAACGATATTATCAACAAACTTGCTTTGTTCTGCAATATTCCTTCAGAAGCAGTCATTGCCAATCCCGATATACCTATTTTATACGAAGTGCCTCTCATTCTCGAAAAAGAAGGATTGACAAAGGTTGTTTTGAAAAAATTGGGTCTGGCGGATTACCGCCCCGACTTAGATGAATGGAAGGCGATGGTTTCCAAAATCAAGAGCCTGAAAAAAGATGTAACCATTGGTCTGGTCGGCAAATATGTTGCGCTGCGTGATGCATATCTCAGCGTGGTTGAGTCATTAAAGCACAGCGGCATTGCCAACGATGCGAAAATCAGCATCAAGTGGATCAATTCCGAACTTCTCACAGAAGATAATCTGGAAGAGGCTTTGGGCGATGTTGACGGTGTTTTAGTGCCTGCCGGTTTTGGCGACCGCGGCATTGACGGCAAGATTTTAGCTTGCCGGTATGCAAGAGAAAAGGACGTTCCTTTCTTTGGTATCGGCCTTGGCATGCAGCTTGCGGTTGTGGAATTTGCCAGAAACGTGCTGGGTCTGAAAACTGCCCACTCCACGGAGGTTGACCCCGGAACGGTTTATCCTGTGGTTGACATCATGCCCGATCAGAAGGAATTAGGCAACACCATGCGTCTCGGTAAATATCCTTGCCGCATCATGCGTAACACAAAGGTTTATGAAGCCTACCAGTCTGAATCGGTTGATGAGCGTCACCGTCATCGGTATGAAATTAACAATGCATACCGTGACCGCTTGGAAGAAGCCGGCATGTTCTTTGTAGGAAAATCCCCCGACGGCAAGCTGAATGAAATTTTAGAGCTGCCGGAAAAACGTTGGTTTGTAGGTGCTTTGTTCCATCCGGAATTTAAGTCCCGTCCCAACAGACCGCATCCGTTATTCCGCGATTTCGTAAAAGCAGCATTGGCTTACCGCGAGGAACAAAACTAAAAAAGCCGTTTTTTATGGCAACAATACGCTTTGCGTGTTAAAATATATGATTTGTAACCGTTAGATAACTGTATTTTTACAGTTTTATTACAGTTGCAAATCAGGCATTGACTATCACAAAAACAAGTGATATAATCAATGCATAAGGACGGGATAACTGTCCTTACATGTAGTGTTTCTCGTTTTTGAAAGAGGAATGAGTTACACAAAACCCAAAACTCTTTCGATAAAAAATAAAAAATTATTATAAGGGAGGATTTGAGAAACTATGAAAAATCTCAAAAGACTGATGTCAGTAGTTTTGAGCGTTGTAATGCTGATGAGCTTAGTAGTTAGCACCAGCGCTGCATCATTCACTGATGTCGCAGAAACCGACAAAGCTTACGAGGCTATCGAAGTTCTGGCTGCTCTCGATATTTTAGAGGGTAAAGAAGCTGGCGCATTTGATCCCGAAGCTAACATCAAAAGATCTGAATTTGCTGCTGTTATCTGCAGAGCCAGAAATCAGGCTTCCGCAGCTGCTGGTGGCGCAAGCTTCACAGACGTATCCGCTGACCACTGGGCTGCAGGCTACATTTCCTGGGCTGCTTCCAATGGCATCGTAAACGGCCGTGGCGATGGTACTTTCGATCCCGATGCTAACGTTTCTTACAACGAAGCAATCGCAATGATCGTTCGTGCTATGGGTTACGAATGGTACGTTAAGAACTTCACTAAGGGCTTCCCCTCCGGTTATTGCTCCATTGCAACCTCTAACAAGATTGACAAGGACATCACCGCAAGTGATTACAACGCACCTGCTACTCGTGCAGATGTAGCAACTCTGGTTTACAATGCATTTGACGCTCCTCTGATGGACGTTAAATACATCAGCAACGAACCCGAATATGCAATCTATGATGGTTCTAAAGCTGCAGACTACGAAAAGAGAACTCTGCTGTCTTTCTATCATGACATCTACAAAGTAAAGGTTACTGTAGACGAAACCTACAGAACTGATAGCAACCTGGTTGCTACCAACGGCGCTAAACTGATGAAGTTAACTCCTTCTTCTGTTTACAAGTTCGACGTTGACGATGTTGAAAACGCTCTGAACCTCAACATGACTCAGACTGTTGCTGGCGTTACATCCTGGAAACAGTTCAGCGTTATCGCTAACGATCCTGCTTGGGCTGCTTACCAGGGTTACACTGCAAACGCTTACATTGCTTTGAATGAAAAGGAAAAAGCTGAAGTTGTTGCTTTGATTCCTGACACTCTGGCTGGCGACGAACTGGTAATTGACAACGCTCGCGAACTGATCGCAGTTGCTGACGTTGCTGATGCTGGTGATGGCGACGTTACATTTGAATACTATGAATCCGTTGATGCTAACAGAGCTAAATCTGTTGACATCGCTGCTGATGCTACCGTTTATGTAAACAACCGTAACATCGGTGATCTGAATGATGACCTGGCTGGCGACGGCGCTGCTGAATTAGAATTTGAAGCTCTGGCTGCTGGTTACTATTCAAGCGTAACTCTGTTAGGCGCTGATGGTGTATACACCAAGATTTACTTAGTTGACTACGAATACGGTATCGTTGAAGAAGTTGACGCTGAACTGGAAATCATTGAAACCGATAACGATTCTTACTACCTGTCTGCTGATGATACAAGCGATGAGTTTGTATACAACATCTACAAAGACGGCGTTGAAATCGGCATCGCTGACCTGGTTGAAGGCGACCTGCTGAACGTTGTTGTTGGTGGTGCAAGTGTTGACACTGCTACTTTCGTAGAAATCTACGTTACTAACAACGTAATTGAATCTTCCGTAAGCTCCGTTAAAGATGGTGGCGCTTGCTTCGTAATCGATGGTGAAGACTACTATCTGGCAAACGGTTCTACCGCAAGCCTGGATCCCGGTGACACCGGTAGCTTCTTTATCACCATTGATGGTTACATCTGGGATGCTGAATTTACCAGCACCTACAGCGACAACTATGCATTTATCTTAGACGTTGCTGAATCTACTTCCGGCTTTGGTAAGACTTGGGAAATCAAATTACTGGATAAGAACAACGCAGTTAGAATCATCCCCGTTAAGTCTTCTGTTTATGTAACAGCTGACAAGTTTGACGCTGATGGCGACACTGATGTTGATTCTGATGACGCATTAGACAGAGACACCGTTAAGACTGAAGCTTCTGCAACCTTCAAGCAGGATGACCTGTTTGGCGCACTGCAGGCTATCATTCACGCTGATGCTTCAACCGTTAAGAACGCTGCAAACATCGGTAACAGATTCGTAACCTTCAAAGAAGCTAATGGCGAAATCACCGAACTGGTATTCCCCATCACTTCTTCTGATGAAAAAGACTTTACCGCATCTTCTGTAAGCGCTAAGTATTCTGAAAAGACCGGTATGCTGGGTGGCTGCGAACTGGTTGACACAACCTTTATCTTCAACGTTCCCAACGCTACTACCGTTGCTTCCACTATGGCTGGTGCTACCACCGAAGTTATGCTGGACGAAACCCTGATTCAGGTTTATGCTATCAGCAGCCTGGATGAAGACACCACTTACACCGGTTACGCTTACAATGTAGACGAAGACCTGGTTGCTGGTGCTCTGGTTCTGAACAACACCTTCGCATTTGCAGGTTCTGCAAGCTCCTTGGCAGTTGTTGAAAGCATCTCTTCCGGTATCAATGCAGCTGGTAACTCCGCTGTACAGATCACCTTCTGGCAGAACGGCGAAGTTAAGACCTTAGCAATCGCTGAAACTGCAGTTGTTGGTTCCGGTGCTACCATGTTCGATGGTTCTTCTCCGGCAGGCGGTGCTGGTGACATCATCCAGATCACCACAAACGGCGCTGGCGAAATCAGCGGTATTGAATGGATCTATGACTACGATGCAAAAGCTCTGAAGAAGCTCACTGCAGGTTCTGACGTAGCTTACGAACTGGGTCTGGTTGAAGACATCACCGCTAAGAGAATTCAGTACTCCAACGAATCTGATTCTTCTGCATACATGGCTCTGGATATCAAGGGTTCCAACATCCTGTTTGATACCACTCGTCGTGTAAGCAATGCAATCAGCTCCAAGACCAGCACCTCTTACATCAAGGGTTACAAGCTGAATGGCACTTACTTTGCAAGTGATGCATACGTTGTAGTTGTTAAGACCGATGACGGTGTTGCTACCGATATCGTAGCTTACAAATATGACAAGGGCACAAACGTTGTAGCTGCTGACTTCGCTACAAGCCTCGACGTTACTCCCTAAGCATTAACTTAGCTTAATTCAAGAAGCATGGCACTCTGTGCCATGCTTCTTTTTTTATTTTATTACCTCCCTCATAGCAGAGAGAGTTGAAGCTTTGAAAAGCTTTTTTATTTCTATTGACTTTTTTAGTGAAAAATTATACAATTATATTGTGGGCTTTTATGAGCAAATACCCCATTGATTTGTGAAATAACTGCTACGTGCGTGGCAGGTTAGAAAGGTAGAACAACATGAAAAAACTGATGTTAGGCAATGAAGCCGTTGCGCGTGGTGCCTATGAGGCAGGGGTGCAGGTTGCCTCCTCTTATCCGGGCACACCCAGCACAGAAATTACCGAATTCATTGCTAAGTATGACGAAATATATTCCGAATGGGCACCCAACGAAAAGGTTGCTGTTGAGGTTGCCTCCGGTGCAGCCATTGCCGGCGGCAGAGCGCTCTCTGCCATGAAGCATGTGGGCCTGAATGTGGCGGCTGACCCGCTCTTTACCATGAGCTACATCGGCACAAACGCCGGACTGGTGCTTTGTGTGGCAGATGATCCCGGCATGCACAGTTCTCAAAACGAGCAGGATAGCCGTAACTATGCCATTGGTGCCAAAGTGCCCATGCTTGAGCCTGCCGACAGCGGTGAGTGCCGCGACTTTGTGAAAGCGGCCTACGAAATCAGTGAGCGGTTCGATACGCCGGTGCTTCTTCGCCTCACCACTCGTGTGGCGCATTCTCAGAGTGAAGTTGAGCTTTTACCACGTGAAGAGGTTTCTGTCCGTCCTTATCAAAAAGACGTGGCAAAAAATGTTATGGTGCCCGCCAATGCACGTCCCAAGCATGTGGTTGTGGAAAAACGCATGGCAGACCTTGCGGCATATAGCAATACTTGCCCCTTGAACACCATAGAAATGAACGACACAAAAATCGGTATTATTTCTGCCGGTATTGCTTATCAGTATGCTCGTGAAGCCATTCCTAATGCTTCTTTCTTAAAGCTGGGCATGGTTCACCCTCTGCCGGAGGATTTGATTCGCAATTTTGTTTCTAAAGTAGACGTATGCTACGTCATTGAAGAGTTAGACCCTGTTTTAGAGCGGCAGATTAAAGCCATGGGCCTTGATGTTCACGGTAAGGACTTGCTCCCTGTGATTGGTGAATATTCCGTAGCGCTTCTGCGTGAAAAGATTTTGGGCGAAAAATCTGAGGTTGTTTTCACTGTTGACGAGACCATTCCCGTTCGTCCTCCGGTGATGTGCCCCGGTTGCTCACACAGAGGTGTGTTTTATGTGTTGAGCAAATTAAAGGTCACAGTCAGTGGCGACATCGGCTGCTATTCATTAGGCTGTGCCAAGCCCTTAGACAGCATGGATTCCATCATTTGCATGGGCGCCAGCGTTTCGGCTCTCCATGGCATGGAAAAGGCACAGGGCAGAGAGTTTGCAAAAAAATCCGTTGCGGTTCTGGGTGACTCTACGTTCCTGCATTCCGGCATCACCGGCCTCATCGACATTGTGTATAACAAAGGCACTTCAACGGTAATTATTTTAGACAACTCCATTACCGGCATGACCGGCCATCAGCAGAACCCCTCAACCGGCTTCACCATCAAGGGTGAGCCTGCCAGACAGGTTGACCTTGAAAAGCTTTGCCACGCAGTGGGTGTTGATTTGGTAACGGTTGCCGACCCCTTTGATGTAGAGCATTTTGAGGCTGTTGTTCGTGAGCATTTGGCTGCCGAAGAACCCTCTGTCATCATTGCACAGCGCCCCTGCGCACTGCTGAAAAAAGCAGGCTACACCGGGTGCTATGAAATTACGGATGCTTGCAAAAATTGCAAAATGTGTATGAAACTGGGATGCCCTGCTATTTCCATGACGGCATCGGGCCCCGTGATTGACGAAACCTTGTGCAATGGTTGCGGACTGTGTGTGAACGTTTGCAAATTTGGTGCGATTGTTAAAAAATAAGGCGAGGTCTGCCAAGGCGGACAGATGGAGGATAAAATGAATATTATGATTGTTGGCGTAGGCGGTCAGGGAACCCTGCTTGCCAGCCGAATTTTAGGTGCTGCCGCACTGCGTGCCGGTCAGCAGGTTAAGCTTTCTGAGGTTCACGGCATGAGTCAGCGCGGTGGTAGCGTTGTGACCTATGTAAAATACGGCGAGCGTGTGGATTCCCCCGTCATTGAGCCGGGCGAAGCCGATATGATTATTGCTTTTGAAGAGCTGGAAGCATATCGTAGTCTGCCCTATTTGAAAAAAGACGGTGTTCTCATTGTGAACACGCAAAAAACCAACCCCATGCCGGTGATTACCGGTGCTATGGAATATCCTGCCAACATTTTGGATACCATGGTAGAAAAAGGCGTCAAGGTTGTGAGCTGTAACGCGTTAGAGCTTGCTAAAGAGGCAGGCAACATTAAGGCTGTGAACGTGGCACTGATTGGCGTGATGGCAAAAGAGTCTCCCCTTTCAAAAGAAATTTGGGATGCAGCCCTGGTAGACGCTGTGCCCCCGAAATTCTTAGAGGTTAACCAAAAAGCATTTATGTTAGGATATGAATACGAAGCATAGAAAGGATGGGAATTATGGAAAAAGTAAGACAAATTTCTGTTTTTGTAGAAAATGCAAGCGGTAAGCTGTCAAACATCACAACAGTGTTGGCAGAAAGCGGCATTAACATTCGGGCTCTTTCCATTGCTGACACCACTGATTTTGGTATTTTACGCCTGATTGTGCAAGACCCCGAAAAGGCAGTACAGGTGCTCAAAGCTCATGATATCATGGTGAAATCCACAAACGTCATTGTGGTTGAGGTGAATGACGAGCCGGCGGGTCTTAACAAGGTGCTGTGTCTGCTAAGGGATGCCGGTGTGGCACTGGAATATCTCTATGCCTTTGTGACTAAGCGTGAAAACGCTGCCTATGTGGTTATGAAAACAGATGATGACAGTGCGGCTGCCACAGCTTTTGAAAAAGCCGGTGTTCGCGTGCTGCCGGAAAAGGAAGTATTTGCGCTGTAATGGAAACGATTGTTCAAAAAATTTATGGAATAAAAAGCGAAACGCTTGCTCTGATGCGGCGAGCAGAACAAGAGCTGGGAGATGTTTTTGCCGGCTTTGAAAAAAAGGCAGAACAGAACCAGGCCAAGGTTTTGGCGGCATTTCACGGCGAGGGCGTTAGCGAACGACATCTACTCGGCACCACGGGCTATGGCTATGATGATGCCGGACGAGATGCCTTAGAAACCATCTATGCCCAGGTGTTCGAAGCTGAGGCGGCACTGGTTCGGCAGCAGTTTGTTTCGGGCACTCATGCTTTGGCGGCATGCTTTTTTGGCGTGCTTCGTCCGGGTGACACGTTGGTATTTGCCACCGGCACCCCCTACGATACTTTAGAAGAGGTTGTAGGACTGCGTGGTGAGGGAGATATGGGGTCTTTAGCCGACTGGGGCGTGTCTTGTAGGGTTGTACCCTTGTTAGAGGATGGAACGCCGGATTTTGAGGCCTTACGCGGCGCGATTGATGACAGTGTGAAGATGGTTTCCATTCAACGCTCCAAGGGCTATGCATGGCGAAAATCCCTATCTGTTACCGACATTGGCAGTGTGATCGAATTTGTCAAAGATATTCGCTCTGACATCGTCTGCATGGTGGATAATTGCTACGGTGAATTTGTGGAGGACAAAGAGCCAACGGCGGTTGGTGCTGACCTCATGGCGGGCTCGCTGATTAAAAACCCCGGAGGCGGCTTGGCTCCCACGGGGGGTTACATAGCCGGTCGGGCGGATTTGGTTGAAAAGGTTGCCTGTCGTTTAACGGCGCCGGGCATCGGCGGCGAGGTGGGTGCTACCTTAGATGTGAACCGCCTGTTCTATCAGGGTTTGTTCTTAGCACCGCACACGGTGCTGCAGAGCATGAAATCAGCAGCTTTGGCGGCGAAAATGCTTGAACTTGCCGGTTTTGCGACCTGCCCGAAGAGCGATGAAGCCAGAACAGACATCATTCAGGCAGTGCGGCTCGGTGACAGAGAAAAAGTGTGTGCATTTTGCCAGGGTATTCAAAAAGGGTCGCCCATTGACAGTCAGGTGACGCCTATGCCTTGGGATATGCCGGGCTATGAAAGCCCAGTGATTATGGCAGCAGGCACGTTCGTTTCGGGTGCCAGCATCGAGATTTCAGCCGATGCGCCGATCCGTGAGCCCTATGCGGTATATCTGCAGGGCGGCCTAACGTATGAAAGTGCTAAGATCGCACTACTTTGTGCCATTGATAAAATTTTATAAGAAAAAATATTTTATAAAAAAATCCCTGTGCAGTGAACTGAACTGCACAGGGATTTTTATATGTTCTTTAAGCTTTCTTTTTTGTAACAGCCTTCATGACAAACAGTGTTGCAATGGTTAGTGCTATGCCGATGGGAAGCAGAACGTAAACATTCTGAATAAAGGCGGTAAGCACATACATCACAAAGGAAATCGCTGCAACTGTAATGGCATAAGGCAACTGAGTGGAAACGTGATTTAAGTGATTTGACTGCGCACCGGCAGAGGACATGATGGTGGTATCGGAAATAGGTGAGCAATGGTCACCGCAAACCGCACCTGCCAGGCAGGCAGACATACCGATAATCATCAGCGTACTACCGGTTTCAAAGATGCTGCTGACAATGGGAATTAAGATACCAAAGGTTCCCCAGGATGTGCCGGTGGAGAAGGCCAAAATGCAGGCAACAACAAAGATGATAGCCGGCAGGAAGTTTGCAAGGCCTGCAGCGGCAGAGTCCATCAGAGTTGCAACAAACACTTTAGCACCCAACGGATCAACCGTGATATTTTTCAGTGCAGTTGCAAAGGTTAGAATCATAATTGCCGGAACCATGGCAATAAAGCCCTTGGGAATACATTCCATAGCTTCTTTAAAGGTGATGATTCTTCTTGCAATCAGGTATGCAATGGTCACAACCAGCGCAATCAGAGCGCCCCAAGGAAGACCCACGGTCGCGTCTGTATCACCAAAAGCAGTAATAAAGTCAGAACCTGCAAAGAAGCCGCCAACATAAATCAAACCAAGAACAGAAACAACAACCAGCAGAACAACCGGCAAAACCAGGTCAATGACTCTGCCCTTTGGATTTTCGGCTTCTTTAACAGTGGCTTCTGCTTTTTCACCGGTTGTATATAAATCGTTGTTATGGATGGCGTTATATTCATGGAGCTTCATGGGACCGTAATCAAACTTCATCACGGCAAGTGCCACAACAAACACCAAGGTCAACAGGGAATAGAAGTTATAAGGAATGGCACGAACAAAAAGATCAAAACCGGTATACGAAGTGCCTTTTGCAAACTGTGAAACAGCTGCAGCCCAGGAAGATACAGGCGCAATCATGCAAATCGGTGCTGCGGTTGCATCAATGATGTAAGCCAATTTAGCACGAGAAATTTTGTGTCTGTCTGTTACCGGGCGCATAACACTGCCAACGGTTAAGCAGTTAAAGTAGTCATCAATGAAAATCAAAATGCCTAAAATGAAGGTGGCAATTATGGCACCAACACGGGATTTGATGTGCGTTTCAGCCCAACGACCAAACGCAGCAGAACCGCCAGCTTTGTTAATCAAAGCAACGAGAATGCCTAAGATAACCAAGAACAGGAAGATACCGGCCGTATCAGAAATTGCGGCAATCAAACCGGTGTTTAATAGCGAATCCAGTGCACCAACGGGATTCCAGTTTGCAATAAATAGGCCGCCCAGCAAAATACCGATGAACAAAGAAGAATATACTTCTTTTGTAATCAGTGCCAGGGCAATGGCGATTAGCGGCGGCAAGAGTGCAGCAAAGGTGGAATAATAGCTGCTTTCGGGAGCAACTTTACCCGTAGCACCGCAATCTTCGCAGGCAAAGGGATCTGCACCACCAATACCTCCGCAGATTGAACAAGCAATTTTGTTGCCGTTATCGTCTTCGACATGACCCGTGCTTTCACAAGTCAAGCAAGGAAATGTCACTGCTTCCCCATCACCACAGCAGGTTGTGCAGTTTACCATTGTATTGGTTTTGATGGTCACAGAACAAACAACAACAACCACCAACGCAATGATAATTGCAATCGAATTGATAATGGTTTTCTTTTTCAAAATAAACCCTCCTTAAAAATGGATATATTAATCGTACCATAAATTACAAAAAACGTCAATCCTAAAATAAAAATGTCAAAAAAAAGAAAAAAACGAGATATCAGCAGACATCTCGTTTATGATTTTATTTCAGTTTAGCAAGAACAGAAAACAGAATAAACAAGCAAAGGCTGACCGCAACCACGCTCGCACCTGTGGGGATGGATAACAGAAAGGAAAGCACCATACCAAGCAAGAAACAAAATACGCCGGTTATAGCCGCACACAGTACCACGGCCCGAAAGCTTTTAAACAGCCGCATGGACGTGAGCGCCGGAAAAATAATCAGGCTCGACATCAGCATAGCACCCATCATACGCATGCCCACCACAACGGTAATGGCAGTCAAAAACGCAAGGAGCATGTTGTAAAGCTTTACGTTTGTGCCCGTTGCGCGGGCAAAGCCTTCATCAAAGGTGATGGCAAATATGTTGTGATATAAAAACACAAACAACACTAAAACAATGAAAGATAACACCACACTGAGGATGATATCTCCTCTGCTCATGGCTAAAATACTGCCGAACATATAGTTATGCACATCAGCATTCATACCACCGGAGAGCGAAGTGACAATCACGCCCAACGCCAAAGCACTGCTTGAGACCATGGCAATAGCGGCATCGCCCTTAATTTTGCTGCTTTCAGACAGACGCAAAAGACCAAAGGCAGCCAGCACCACCACAGGCACCGAAATCGCAAGAGGCGCCACGTTTAATACCATGGCAACAGACAAGGCGCCAAAACCAACATGTGAAAGTCCGTCGCCAATCATGGAATAACGCTTCAAAACCAGGCATACGCCTAAGAGTGCGGCACAAAGGGAAACCAAAAGTCCCACCACAAGGGCGCGAACCATAAATCCGTAGGAAAACATTTGTATCAAAGCATCAATCACGCGGCTCGCCTCCCATCAGCTTGTGATAGGCTTCGGTTTTGAGATACTCCTCCGTAGAGCCAAAGAATAACACATGTGTTGCCATGTGAAGAATTTTAGTTCCGTATAGCACAGCATTTTTAATATCGTGCGACACCATAATCACCGTCACGCCGTGTTCTTGGTTCAGTTTGCGGATGATTTCATAAAGCTCTGCAGTGGCAGTGGGATCCAATCCAGCAGCAGGCTCATCCAAAAGCAGCAGTTTTTCGGTGGCACACAGAGCGCGCGCTAACAAAACGCGCTGTTGTTGTCCACCGGAAAGCTCACGGTATGACCGTTTTTCCAAATGACCAATACTGAGCAGAGAGAGCATTTGTCGGGCACGTGTCTGCTCGGCTTTTGAATAAAAGGGACGCAAGCCCTTGCGGCTGCGACAGCCGGAGAGCGTTACCTCAAAAACAGAAGCCGGAAAGTCTTTTTGAATTTGGGTTTGTTGGGGCAAATAACCAATCTCGTTGGGGTTTAGTCCTGAGAGCATTACGCGACCGTGGCTGGGAGGGAGTAGCCCTAAAAGCCCCTTCATCAGCGTGCTTTTGCCGGAGCCGTTTTCCCCCACAACGCAGAGATAGTCTCCATCTTCCACAGAAAAATCCACATGGCAGACGGCATTAATGTTATCATAGTGCATGCATAAGTCTTCGCAGGAGAGCAAATTAGACATCAGTTCAGTCCCTCCTTAAGGTGTTCTAAATTCATTTTCATTAAGGAAAGATAGGTAACGCCTTGCGTTAGTTCTTCCTTTGAAATGTTGTGGCAAGAGTGAAGCAAAAGGGGTTTTGCCCCGGTTTCTTCACAAATAAGACGAGCGGTTTTCGGGTCGGCTAACTCTTCATAATAAACAACGGGAATTTGCTCATTTTTCACCGTGTCAATGATGTGGGCAATATCTGCCGCAGCCGGTTCGGATTCGGAGGAACAGGAGCTATAAGCAGCCTCGTAGGAAAGATCATATTCCTGCGTGAAATATAAAAAAGCAAACCGTCCGCCAAAAATCAGCTTGTTTCGTTTGCCGCTGTTGGCAGCGTTTCGAAATTCCCCGTCTAAAGCTGTCAACTCTGCGCGGTATGCCTCGCCGCGGCTTTTATATATGTTGCTGTTTGTCGGGTCAAGCGTGCAAAGGGCATCCTCTATGCTTTGCAACATCTGAATTGCCATGCGCGGATTCGTAAAGATGTGAGGGTCTACGTCATGGTGATGATCGTGCTCGTGCATCTTAAGAGACAAGCCCTTGGAAAGATCTAAAATTGTGGGACCGTCGTCTAAGCTTTCAATGAGTGTTTTTGCCCAACCCTCCATGGCGTCACCGGTATAGATAAATAAATCGGCATTTTGCACCGCCATCATGTCAGCAGGGGTGGGCTCATAGGAATGACTTTCAGAGCCGGGAGGCAGCAAAAGCGTTACTTCTGCCAAATCTTCGGCAAGGTTTTTTGCGAAGTCGTACTGGGGAAACAGAGTTGCTACAACAGAAAGCGTATGAGGATTGTTTTGTTGTTTGGCCGCTGTGCAGCCGGAAAGAGAGCTCAGTAAAAAAATAAGCGACAAAACCAGACAAAATCGTTTCAAAATCATTCCTCCATTAAGCTTGTGCAGCATTTTTTTTGGGCGTTTCTGCCGGTGTCAGCGTGAAGTTAAACCGCGTAAAGACCTCCGGCTCACTTTCTGCCCAAATGGTTTCACCATAAGATTTTATAATGTTTTTTACAATGTAGAGTCCCAGCCCTGTACCGTTTTTATCTAAACTACGGGATTTATCAGTTTTGTAAAAACGGTCAAAAACGTGGGGCAGATCGTCTTTGTCGATGCCGATGCCTGAGTTTTGAATGGAAATGAACACTTTGTTTTTATCTGTCATGCCGGTACGGATGTCAATAAATCCACCCTCGTTTGTGAACTTAATTGCGTTGTCCAAAAGATTGGTCAAAACACGCAGAATGCTGTCTTTGTCTGCCATGACACGTTGTCCGCCTGATTCAAAACTGATGGTTAACTGAATGTTTTTCTCCGTAATGCGCTTTTCCTGCTTAATGACGCATAAACGAATCAGCTCGTTAATATCCAGCTCACGGAGCTCTAAATGGAAGCTTCCCTGTTCCATTTTAGAAAGGTCAAGCAGGTCAGTCACAAGGCGCGAAAGACGTTTGGTTTCATCTAACACAATGTTTAAATATTGTGGATGCTTTTCCGGCGGAATGGTGCCGTCTAAGATGCCGCCGACAAAACCGGTAATGGTGGTCATGGGCGTGCGTAGGTCGTGAGAAACATTGGCAATAAAGCTACGACGCATGTCCTCAAGATTCTCAAGGGAGTTCGCCATTTTATTAAAAGAGTCGGCAAGCTCACCCAGCTCGTTTTGCTCAGTTACCTCCACGCGGCGTTCAAAATGTCCATCAGCAATGGCTTTTGAGGCGGAATTTAATGCCTTCAGCGGACGTGTAATGCGAACCGACATGGCATAAATGATTACTAATGCGATTATGAAAATTACAGAAACAGCAGTTAAAAAGATTTGTATGATGCCGGAGCGAAGCTGATGGATTTCGGGAAAAGAAAGACTCACCAAAACACAACCGAAGGGTTCTGCATCCTCAATTTGAATGGGAACGCCCACCGTCAGAGTGGTGAGCTTGAAAACACCGCCCAAGGTGCCAACGTGCCGTACCTTATTTCCCCGAAGTGCTTCCTGATAAAATTCTTGTCGCACAGAAACGCTGTTGTTACCGGCTGTTGCAGCCATGACTTTGCCCTCTGCATTCAAAACCATGATAAAGGTTTCTGATGAAAGGCTTAAAGAATCAATATTGATCTGATAATTCTCTTTTGCATAGCTGGGATTTTTCAGCGCCAGCTTAACTGTGAAGTCAGCCAAACTTTCTGCCACATAGGTCAGATTATCCTCATGACGTGCTGTCAAATAGTTGCCCAACATGGGATACAGCAAAACGCCCATGACAACAAAGCTGATTAAAATGACAATGACGGTGTAGAAAAACAGTTGTGAAAAAATACTTTTTTTAAACAAAGTCATCCCTTACTTTACTTCAAATTTATATCCGACGCCCCAAACTGTTTTCAGTTGCCAGTTTTGACCTTCTCCCGCCAGTTCGAGTTTTTCACGCAGACGCTTTACATGCACGTCAACCGTTCGTGAATCGCCAAAATAGTCAAAACCCCAAACGGTTTCCAAAAGCTGCTCACGCGTGAACACTTTGTTGGGGTTTGTTGCCAAAAAGTATAAAAGCTCCAGTTCTTTGGGCGGAATGTCTATGCCATTGCCTGAAATTTTCAGTTCATAATTTGAAAGATTGATACAAAGATTGGGATAAATAACCTCTTTTTCCGCATCATCTTTCGGGTCATAGCGGCGCAGAGCCGCTTTAATCCGAGCCACGAGCTCTTTGTTTTCAAAGGGTTTGACCATGTAGTCATCGGCACCCAGCTCCAGCCCTAAAACCTTATCAAAGGTTTCTCCTTTTGCTGTGAGCATGATAATGGGAATGTTGCTGATGCGACGGATTTCGCGGCAAACCTGAAAACCATCCATTTTCGGCAGCATAATGTCTAAGAGCACCAGGGAAGGCGTGCTTTCTTTAAACATGTTAAGAGCCGCCTGGCCGTCATATGCCAGCGTGACGGAAAACCCCTCTTTTTCTAAATAGAGTCGAATGAGTTCGCAAATATTTCTGTCGTCATCAACGACTAACACGTGTTGATTTTTCATGCTACATGCCTCCTGTATGTAAAATAGAGTTTATTTTGCCTGCCATCTGCCCGAGGAGCCACAAGGCAGCACCAGACCGCTGTGGGCAACCGGTAATCCTACCTCATCAGCACTGACTGAGCCACCGTGACGGGATTTAACCGTCAGATGCAATAGGTTGGAAAGCACCGTGGGAGCAAGTCCTGTTGTATAGGAGTTAATCAGGAAGAAAAGGGGCGAGTCAGAAAGCAACTCAGCGCACTTTTCCACCAGATGATACAGTTCTTTTTCCAGTTTAAAAATTTCGCCGCCGGGTCCTCTGCCGTAAGAGGGAGGATCCATAATGATGCCTTCATAAAAGTTGCCGCGGCGCTTTTCGCGCTCAACAAATTTTATAGCATCGTCGGCAATGAAACGAACCGGCCTATCTGCCATGCCGGAAAGCGCCAAGTTTTCTTTCGCCCAGGTAACAACGCCTTTGGAGGAGTCTACGTGTGTTACTTTGGCGCCGGCTGCAGCACAAGCCAAGGTAGCACCGCCGGTATAAGCAAATAAGTTGAGTACGCGAATAGGACGGGATTCTCTATGAATCAGCTCGTGCATCCACTCCCAGTTCACGCCCTGTTCGGGAAACAAGCCCATGTGCTTAAAGCCGGTAGGCTTAATGTGAAAGGTAAGGCCCAAGGAATCAAACCGCATGGGCCAGCGTTCAGGCAGGGATTTGGCAAAACTCCAGCTGCCACCGCCTGAGCGACTGCGGTGATAAGTGCCATCTGCTTTTGCCCAAAGCTTGGGAAAGGAGCGCTTATCCCAAATGACCTGTGGGTCGGGACGTGCTACAACTACGCCGTTCCAGCTTTCCAATTTATCACCGCCGGCGAGGTCTAACACCTGATATTCTTTCCAAGAATCACAAATCCACATATATTTCAAAGCCTTTCTTTTTCGTAATGAGTCTATAAATCCACTATTATTGTATCATTTGTCCTCTTTTTAGTCAATTAAAAAGTCATATCGGACCCGGATATTTCATAAAATTGTAACAAATCAAAAAGAGAGGATTTTAAAAATGGAAGAAAAAAGAATGCCCCATAATTTAATACTGGAGAACAAAAACAAGCTAAGCATCAGTCAGGTGGCAGATGTAGATACCTTTGATGAAAACAAAATTGTGCTGTTTACGGATGATGATACAGTGGTGGTTGAAGGCTATGATCTGCATATTCAAAAGCTGGATGTGTCAGGAGGCGAGCTGCAGATTACCGGCGAAGTAATGGCAATTTCCTATACAGGCCGTGATGGTTACGATCGCAAAGGCAAGGGCTTTTTCAAAAGAATGCTGAAATAGAGAGGAAACGAGTTTCATGGATTTTTCCGTATCAAAAGAGGCATATGTTTTTTTGTGGTCGGTTGCAACGGGAGCTGTCTTGTTCCTGCTTTATGACCTGTTGCGTATCGTGCGTCGCAAATCCGGAGCGATGGGCCTTTATGTCCATGTCCAAGATGGTGTGTTTTGGTTAGCCTCGTTTGCTATTATGTTCTTTGTAATTTTTCATATCAATAGCGGCATCCTTCGATTTTATGAGCTTTTTGGTGCCGGATTGGGTGCTGTTTTATATGGGTTGACACTTTCAAAGCTCGTTACGGCGCTACTTGACAAAATTCTCGAAGTTTTTTCTAAGATTTTCAAATTTTTTTTGAAAATTCTCTTGACACCGCTCTTTTTTGTGTATAATATATTATATAGGTACGTCTGCCTGCTTTTTAAACCGCTAATGAGGCTTGGAAAGTGGGGGATCCGACGGATTTGCAACGGCATCAAGAGAACCGGTAGATTGATTAAGAAAAAGTAGAGGTATACCGATGAAAAAAAAGAGAAAAATTGATGCGCCCGTATTGATTAAAAGAGGACTTTTGTGCGCAATTGTGCTTTATATGTGCATTTTGTTTATTTCTCAGCAGGCTGATTTGTCGCGCCTTGCAAAAGAGGGGGAGCGTTTAGATCAGCAAATCACGCAGGCAGAGCGCGAGCATGAAGAACTTGAGGCAGAAAAAGAAGCTTCGGGAACGCCGGAATATATTGAACGCGTTGCCAGAGACAAACTGGGCTATATGAAGCCTGAAGAAAAAGTGTTTATTGATGCAAAAAAGCAATAAGATAAAAGCCGGACATCTTATCCGCCCATAGATAAGGCCGGAATGAAGTACTTGTGGGCAGAAAGGCATTGACATACATATGGTTTTAGAACCAGGAAAAATTGTGACCGGTAAGGTTACGGGAATTTCGCCTTTTGGCGCATTTGTATCCTTGGGAGAAGGAAAGACAGGCTTAGTTCATATTTCAGAGGTGGCGCTGACATACGTTAAGAATGTGAGTGATTTTCTGAAAGAAAACGATGAGGTTAAGGTTAAAATTATCTCCATTGATGAAAGCGGTAAGGTCAGTCTTTCCATTAAGCAGGCCTTATTGGAAGAAAGAAAGAAAAACGCCGGTGCTGCTCCGAAAACACCACGCACAGAGCGTGTTGACTGGTCAAAGAAGTCTGCCGAAACAGGTCCCATGAGTTTTGAGGACATGATGGCAAAGTTCAAACAAACCAGTGATGAGAAAATGCAGGATTTAAAGAGAGGCATGGAATCTAAGCGCGGTTCCAGTTACCGTCGCTCCAGTGGTTCATTTTAGACATGGAACAGAAAAAATATGGATTCACAGTGCTGGCTTGTTGCTTTGGATATTTGTTGCAGGCCATTGTTGTGAACGTTTCCCCAATTTTATTTATTACATTAAAAGAACAGTTTATGTTGTCTTTTAGCCAGCTCGGATTTCTCGTGCTGGCTAATTTTGTTACCCAGTTGGTTTGTGACTTGCTTTTTGGCGGTTTGATAGACCGTTATGGGTTTCGCCCGTTTGCCTTGGGTGCCTCGGTGTTGTCCGCTTTGGGCTTTGCAGCATTTGCGATGGTGCCATGTGTGTTACCGCAAAACCCTTACCCGGGCTTCTTGCTTGCCACAATGCTGTTTGCTGCTGCCGGTGGACTGTTGGAAGTTTTGCTCTCGCCCATAGTGAATGCGTTGCCGCTGTCGCATAAAAAGAAAGCCACCATGATGGGGCTTGTCCACTCGGCTTATAGCTGGGGACAGATTATGACGGTGCTTTTCACAACATTTCTTTTATTTTTGTTGGGGCCAAAGCGGTGGCAATGGATTTATGTCATTTGGTGCATTGTGCCGGTGATTGTTTTTGTCATGTTTTTAAAAGCACCGTTAGCACCTGGTGTTCCGCCGGAAAAACAGCAAAACGCAAAAAATGTTTTCTTAAGTCGCAGCTTTGCTCTGTGCATGGTTTTAATGGTGGCAGGTGGCGCCGGTGAACTGATTATCGGTCAATGGTCTTCGTCCTTTTTGGAAAAGGGATTAGGGGTCAGCAAAGCCGTTGGTGACATCGCAGGCGTTTGTGCGTTTGCGGCGGCGATGGGCATTGGTAGAACGATTTACAGTAAATTCGGTGAAAATTGGGATATCCATAAACTGATATACGGTGGATTGTGGATTTTATTTTTTTGCTATTTAGCGGTGGGGCTCTTTCCCGGGCGGATTGTGCCGCTCGTCGCTATCGCCGTCAGTGGTTTGGGTGTTGCCATCACCTGGCCGGGCACGCTGTTGATTGCTGCAGAATGCTTTCCCTATGCCGGAAGCTGGATGTTTGCGCTTTTGGCGGCAGGTGGCGACATCGGAACTTCCTTTGGCCCGTGGCTGACGGGAAAGGTGATGGACGTCTGTGCGGCACTGCCGGCTCTGGATTCCTTGGCGCAATCGCTGTGCATAACCGGTGATCAGCTCAGTATGCGCGGTGGGCTTTTGATTGGTGCGCTATTCCCGTTGGTGGGCATTATCGCGCATGGCTGTTTAAAAAAGACTATACGCAAATAGAAGAAGGACGGAAAACCGTCCTTCTTCTCCGTATGGGTGGTGTAGTGTGGTAGTAATAGAGCCATACATTTACATTAAAAAATGCGCCGGACGAGCCGACGCACGAAAAATGCACAGCCCTTGTCGCCAAACAAAATCAACAGAAACCACAAAGCAGTATGCTGAAATAAGCGTGCATTTTTACACATAAAAATACACACTGCATTATGATTTCGATATTTGATTTTGTTTGGCATTTTTATTATATCATAAATCAATAAAAATTACAATAGAAAAATAATAAATAGAAAAAGGACGGTTTTCCGTCCTTCTTTTGTTGTATAACGAAAACCACGCGATAGTCGCGTGGTTCAATGGAGGTTAACCGATGAATAATTATCAGCTTAAAATTTATAACAAAGCGAATTGTTTAGGTGACATTTTGAAATAGTATCAGTCATTTACCGGAAAGCCTTCCCCTTGAG
>JAZOBC010000012.1:0-15640 GCA_045595795.1 Clostridia bacterium
TAAGGCACCAGACTTTGACTCTGGCATTTCGTAGGTTCGAGTCCTGCTATCCCAGCCATATGGGCCATTAGCTCAGTCGGCAGAGCACTTGACTTTTAATCAAGGTGTCCGCGGTTCGAATCCGCGATGGCTCACCAAAAAAGCACTTGCATTTTGCAAGTGCTTTTTAATTTTCTTTTTCTTTTGGTAACTTTTTGAAGAAGAAAGAAAAATCAAAAGAAAAGTCTTGACTTTTTATGATATTTAGTATATAATATTTCATGTTGCAAATGCATCAAGCTTTGTGCCGGTGTGATGGAATTGGCAGACGTAGTGGACTCAAAATCCACCGGTGGTGACACCGTGCCGGTTCGAGTCCGGCCACCGGCACCAAAAAACAACAGCATTCAAAAGAATGCTGTTGTTTTTTTATAAATATGTGAAAGATAAAACAAATATGGCACCACCACTTAGATTCTACTCACCATAAATATCTTTTCTTGCGCCTTCAATTAAATTCATGGCGTTGTTATACATCATGTCTTCTACGTCCTGTTTGCTCATACCAAGTGTTTTACATGCACGCTTAAAGGCAAGCAATTCTTCATAAGCAAAGAATGTAATGGTTTTTGCCTCTTCCTCCGAAACTTCACGAAGATGAGGATCACCAAAGGGATCATGATAAAGCCCCGGCGGAACCAGGTTCACATAGGTTCCATTTTCCTCAATACGATGTGTCCGCATGCGAAGAATGGGCATATCGGTACCGAACATAACGTGTTTTGGGCCACAACGCTTAATTACTTCCGTAATGGCATATTCACAGCAGTTTGCACAGAAGTCATACATGGTGTCGGGTGCTTCTGTCAAAAAGTCAAATGCATTACCCACGTCCTCTTTGGTATAGGCACGGCCAATGTGCGCCACAATGAACCGCAGCTTCGGAAACTCTCTGCGAATTTCCAAGATCTGCTGAATGTTGACGGGGTCCTGCAGACGGCCGTCTCGCGGGATGTGACACATGCAGATGGCACCCATATCATTCAGGCGCTGAAGCTGATGCCTGGGGAAAAAGTCAAAAATGCGGATTTCACCTGTGGGGATATATGCCGGTGCGCGATCTAAATAGCACTTAGCACCCAAGAAGCCGCCCTCACGAATGTTTTTTTCCAGTTCATCGGCAGATTCTGTGGGATGCGAGTAATACAGTGCCGGCCAACCGGATTCTTTCGAGGCTTTTGACAGATATTCATTGTTCTTTTTGATGCCAACAAGAGGACCGGAAACAAACATCAACGCCTTAACATCCTTACCGGGGAACATTAGGCGATAGGTTTCCTGTAAATCTTCAATGAGATTTTCAGAAGCAACTGTACGAGTCCAGGTAACATTACGACCTTTTTGGACCTCAAAATCTTCGTAGAATTTTTTCTTATAGACATGAGTGTGAACATCCAGAATTTTCTCTGGTAGAAAATCTTTCAGTTCTTCTTCCCAAACCTTTTTGTCATATTCCGTTACTTCAAACAGTGCCATCATGACTCCTCCTTGCTTTATTTATCTCTTATGTAGATATTTTATCAAAAACTTTTCAGCGTAACAAGTGTTATTTTTTATGATGAGTGGTCAAAATTTATACTGGACACAAAGGAACAGTTATTTTTTATACTAATGCTTTTTACACAAAAAGAAATAACAAAAAATAAAAAAAAGACCACTTTGTAAGTGATCTTTTTTTATGCAGCGTAGTTTGCTGCAACGTGGTGACCCGTACGAGAATCGAACTCGTGTTACCGCCGTGAAAGGGCGGTGTCTTAACCGCTTGACCAACGGGCCTTAAAAAATATAGAAACATCAGCTTAAACATAACCACAGCCGATGGAATCTTTCGCCATCTCATGCGACAGCTTGTTTATTATACCAAACTTTATAACCTTTGTCAATATCTTTTTCAAAAAAAATTTGATTTTTTTAAAATAATCCTAAATTGCCTCAGGAGCCGACAAAAGCGGCTCCTGAGTTCATCAGATGACTACTGCATCAGCTCGCAAATATTGTTGGTGTATGCCACAGGGTCTTCAATGGGCAGGCCTTCAATTAAGAGTGCACTGTCATACAACACGCCGGCATATTGCTTCAGCTTATCCTTATCTCCTGAAAGCAACTCAGCAAGCTTTGCAAAAATTGGATGGTTCACATTAATTTCTAAAATTCTCTCTGCCTTAACCTTCTGATCTGTGGGCATGGCATTGAGCACCTTTTCCATTTCCAACGAAAGCGCTCCCTCGGTGGTCAGGCAAACAGGATGACTCTTGAGTCTTGCCGACGCACGAACCTCTTTCACCTTGCCCTCCAAGGCTTCGGAAAGGAACAGGAATAAATCCTTGTTTTCTTCTTTCTTCTTCTCGTTTTCCTTTTTTTCTTCCTCGGTTTCAATATCTAAATCACCGGCAGAAACTGATTTAAATGCCTTACCCTCAAACTCTCTCAGCATCTGAATGGCAAATTCATCCACATCCTCTGTGAAATACAGAATTTCGCAACCCTTTTCTGCCACAAGTTCTGTTTGAGGCAATTTCTCAATTTTTTCAATGCTTTCACCGCAAGCATAGTAAATATATTTTTGCTCCTCACCCATACGGGACACATACTCTGACAGCGTCACCATCTTCTTCTCACCAGAGGAATAGAACATGAGCAATTCCTGCAAAAGCTCCTTATCGCGACCAAAATTGTCATACACGCCAAATTTCAGTTGACGTGAGAAGTTCTGATAGAACTTCTCATATTTTTCTCTGTCATTTTTCAGCATGGATAGAAGTTCACTCTTAATCTTCTTTTGCAGATGTGCTGCAATGGCCTTAAGCTGACGGTCATGCTGCAAAATTTCACGGGAGATATTGAGTGACAAATCAGCCGAGTCCACTAAACCCTTAACAAAGCGGAAGCACTCCGGCAGGAGCTCTTCGCACTTCTCCATAATCATAACGCCGCTTGCATAAAGCTGCAGACCCTTTTCAAAATCCTTGGTATAAAAATCAAAGGGGGCATGCGCCGGGATATACAGAAGTGCCGTATAGCTTGTCAAACCCTCAACGCTTGTGTGAATCACAGATAACGGATTTTCAAAGTCATAGAACTTGTCCTTGTAGAAATTGTTATATGCCTCCTCCGTGAGTTCAGACTTGGACTTTTTCCAAACAGGAATCATGGAATTTAAGGTTTCATCCTCACGATAGGTTTCATATTCTTCTTTATTATCTACCTTCGGACGACTTTTTTCCACTTCCATGATGATGGGATAATGAATATAATCGGAATATTTCTTCACAATGGCGCGCAGACGATATTCATCTAAAAATTCATCATAATTCTCATCCTCTGCATTTGCCTTTAAATACAGAACAATTTCGGTACCCACGCTGTCTTTTGTGCATGGCGTAATTGTGTAACCCTCTGTGTCCTCCGCTTCCCAGCAAAATGCATTTTCGCTGTCAATCGCACGGCTGGTAACCGTCACCTTATCTGCCACCATAAAGGCCGAATAAAAGCCAACACCGAATTGACCAATGATGTCGACATTGTCCACTTTTTCATTTTCATTCTTAAACTGCAGAGAACCGCTTTTTGCAATGGTGCCCAAATTTTCTTCCAGCTCTTCCTTAGTCATGCCGATACCGCGGTCGGTAATCGTCAGGGTACGTTTTTCTTTATCGGCTTGAATCCGAATGTAAAAATCATCCTTGGAAAAGCTCAAATTCTCATCATACAGCGTCCGATAATAAAGCTTGTCCATTGCATCGCTGGCATTAGAAATTAGTTCTCGCAGGAAAATTTCTTTATGTGTGTAAATAGAATGAATCATGAGCTCTAAAAGTCTTTTTGATTCAGATTTAAAAGCTTGTTTTGCCATCAGGCACGCCTCCAAAAAATAAAGATTAGCACTCTCACAACAAGAGTGCTAATCTTATTTTACCACATTTTATCTTTTTGTCAAGTCCGTTCACAGTTCTTTTACAATTCCCTCAGTTTTACCAACCAAACCAGGAGAAGGGGAAGGGAATTTGCTGAGAATAGGGCTCCTGATAATATTCCGGCTGAGACTGTTGTTCCTTCGCAGGCTCCTCTGAGGGTTTATCTTCCTGCAACACAACAGAAACCGTCATTTTCTTGCCATTACGGTCAATTTCCATAGACATAGTGTCGCCCACCTTATGACTATCGCGAATTTTATTAATTTCATCTATGGTCGTGACCTTCTGACCGTCGCAGGTAATGATAACATCACCAACGCGCAGGCCTGCTCTTTCTGCCGCACTGAATTCCAATACAGAACGGATATAAACACCAATGGGTAAATCGTTCGCCTCCGCAATTGCCTCCGTAACGGCCTGCCCTGTCACGCCAATCACCACACGACCAGTTACATAACCATGTTGGATGATGGATTCAATAATTGGCTTTGCTTCGTTAATGGGAATCGCAAAGCCAAGACCTTCAACATCATAGCCGGTGGATTTTGCTGTGTTAATACCAATCACCTGACCATACATATTCAAAAGTGCTCCGCCGGAATTACCCGGATTAATGGCTGCATCTGTCTGAATCATGGTCATCTGCTTACCATCAATTTCCATAGAACGGTTAATGGCACTGATGTAGCCCACTGTCAAGGTGCCGGCAAGTTCCTCTCGTAGAGGATTACCGATGGCAAGAGCCATCTCACCCACACGCAGAACGGAAGAGTCACCAAGTTCTGCAAACGGAAGTGCTGCTTCAGCCTCCACCTTGAGCACAGCCAAGTCTGTTCTGGAATCGGCACCCACTAATTTTGCAACAAAGCTCTGACCGGCAATGGTGTTCACCGTAATTTCCTTTGCGCCCTCCACAACATGATTGTTGGTAACAATATAACCATCCTGACGGATAATAATGCCGGAACCACTTGAAAGCTGACTCTGCACATAGCCACCGCCTTGACTTGAGCACAAAATAGTGACAACCGTCGGAGATGCTAAATCATAAATTTCCGGTATCGATAGTGTTGTACCGCCGGCAGGTGTTGTTAACTGAACCAAATCACTACGACCTGCTACGTTCAGTGCCTCTCCGGGTTGCGGCAAAACGCTTACCGGAGGCGTGCCCTGCGGCAGTCGATAATAGGCAGAAAAAATCCCCAAACATAAACAACAGGTAATGAGCGAGCTGATGACAGCAGCAAAAATTGAACTTTTAAATAATTTACGCACACGTTTTGGCTTGGGACGATATACAGCCAGCGATTGAGGCTTGGGTGCTTGTTGTTTAAACTGTGCTTCAAATTCATCTGCATGCCAGTTGACCGTTCCCGAAACCTGCTCCATCGGCTGAGCTTCTTCTTTATTCATTGTTTCAAACTGATTATTCTCATTCATACGATAAACCTCCCATATGCATAACATACTTTCATTTGACTACTTTTATCATACTATATTTTTTTGTCGGTTGTGTGAACAAATTGTAAATTCATAAAAAACCGACAAATTTTTTCTTTTATACAGAAAAAAACTGCCTCACACGCGGTGTAAGGCAGCCTCTAACAACCATTATCTGTTTTCAATTCTTGTTAAAATATATTGATACAAGAGTTCGGTCGTTGCATCAATACCCAATCGGGTGCTATTAACGGAAATATCATAATTTCGCGAGTCGCCCCATTTGCCGGTGCAATAAAAATTGTGATAAGACTTTCTTTTTTTGTCTTTATAACGCACTCTGCGTTCTGCATCATCTAACGATAAATGATGAATCGATGCAATACGTGCCACTTTAGCTTCTATATCGCCCAGGACAAAAATCGTAATCAAATTGGGATTATCTTTTAAAATGTGCTCCGAACACCGGCCGACAACCACAAAGGATTTTCCCTCCTCTGCCTTTGCCTTTAAAAAGTTAAACTGCATGTTGGCAATCTGTTCTTCCGGAGAATTACTATGACCTTTCACCTTGCGGTATAAAAAGATGTTTTTCGGCACCTCGTCATATTTGGAAAGCTCTTCTTTGTCAACATTTTTATGCTCTGCAATTTCGTGAAGCAGATTATGGTCATACAAAGGAATTGAAAAACGCTTTGCCAATTCTTCTGCAATGACATGACCGCCGCTACCATATTCACGGCCAACAGAAATAATCAACTGTTTTTCCATCAAACGCACCTCCGCAATGTTGCCTTTTTTTCATTGTACCATAATTTTCTTCTGTTTGTACAGTCTTTTTTAAAAATAAACTGCAAAAATATAGACCGTACAAATTGCAAGCACGATAACCGTTGCCGGCACCATAGACTTACAATAGCGTCCCCAACTAATGGGATAGCCTTCTTTTGAAGCAACAGAGGTACCAACAACATTTGCCGAACCTCCAATAGGCGTTGCACTGCCACCCACATCGGTACCCATAGACAGAGTCCATGCCAAAACTTCCAGCGAAACACCCTGAGTGGCCGCCAAGCTTTTAATAACGGGAATCATGGTGGCTGCAAAGGGGATATTATCCACAAATGCGCTGGCAAGGGCTGAAACCCACAAAATAATACCAATCATCAGATATACATTGCCGCCGCTGAGCACGCCAATCCAGGAAGCAAGGATTTCCAAAACGCCGGTTTCTTCCAAACCACCTACAACGACAAATAAGCCAACAAAAAACAGCAATGTTTTATAGTCAACCTTTTTCACGAGTTGCCATGCGATTTTGCCGGATGCAATAAGCGTTAAAATAGCAATGAAAACACCGATAGTTGCAACCGTCAAACCGGTTTGTGCATGGGTGACAAGCAGAACCACCGCCAAGCCAAAAATAATCCAGCTCATAATAAACCGAGGTTTGCTGATGATGGCACTCTTGGGTTCGGGATGTTTGACTTCCCCTGAACCGGTTTTCTTTTTCAGTTGCTTACGGAAGCAAAAATAGAAATAGAAAACGATAACAATCATAGTGATGCCTGCCATAACACCCGTGTTGGTTAAAAAGTCAGTAAAGGAATAACCCAACGAGGTGCCGATGATAATATTCGGTGGATCACCGCACATGGTTGCTGAACCACCCAAATTAGCGCAGAAAATTTCTGCTAAAATCATAGGAATGGGATTGAACTTTAAAAGCTGTGCCAGTTCCACCGTAACCGCTGCTAAAAACAAAATCACCGTAATGCTGTCAATAAACATGGATAGCACGGCAGACATAATCATGAACATAATGAAAATGGGTATCACTTTATAGCGAACGGTTTTGGCGATTTGCATGCAAAGCCACCGGAAAAACCCACTGGCTGCCATACCCTCTACCATCACCATCATACCGGCAATGAAAATAATCGTTGTCCAGTTAATGCCACTGGCAGACTCGCCACCCTCAGATAAGGCAATCCAAAAATCTCTTGTGAAAAAACTGCCTAAATTTAAGGTGTGGGCAATTGCCTCGGGACTTCTCATAAACAGCCCGAAAACAAACACAAGGGTTAAGGCGCCGCAACCTAATGTTACATAATGCCGTTCAATTTTATCCAGCACAATTAAAATAAACATTGCAACAAAAATAATGACTGCTGCTGCTTGTGCTAATGCTACCATAATAATCTCCCCTTCTAAGGAATTCGCCATGATTCTCAAGAACCAATGCGTTTTCTTAAAAAACAAAAACCTACACTATTATAATACAAATCGACAAGAAATGCCAGTATAAAAAACAAAAATTTGCAACAAAAATTTAATCCTTTTTTGTGATGTTTTTTGTGAATAATTTAATCAAATTAAACAGAAAAATTTTTCGTAAAATTTTATAGACTTTCAACAGTAGAAGTGATATAATGTGATGATGTAAGGTTTTTTAGAAAAGAGGGACTATAATGAAAAAAAATATTGACATGATAAACGGTTCCTTACCTGTTAATATGCTTCGGTTTATCGTTCCACTTATTCTAACGAGCGTATTGCAACTTCTGTTTAATGCCTGCGACTTGATTGTGGTTGGTCAGTTTGCCGGCAATATAGCACTCGCTGCCGTGGGAGCAACCGGTGCGTTAATCAACCTTTTGGTCAATTCTTTTCTCGGTTTATCAATCGGCACTAACGTATTAGCTGCACAAGCCTTTGGCGCACGGGACTTTGACCGTGCCAGCAAAATTGTTCACACATCAGTTGCCATCAGCTTGCTCCTGGGTGTGGTTTTGGCTTTTGTTGGTTTTTTCATCAGCCGTCCCTGCTTGCTGGCTATGAATACACCGGATGACGTCATTGACGCTGCCGTTCTTTACATGCAGATTTATTTTATGGGAATGCCCGCTATGATTTTATATAATTTCCTTGCAGCCATTTTGCGTGCCCAGGGAAACACCCGGCATCCGCTTATTTTTCTCACCATAGCCGGCATTGTGAATGTAATTTTAAATTTAATTTTCGTTATTGTCTTTCACATGTCGGTTGATGGCGTTGCCTTGGCGACGGCTATTTCTCAATTTGTTGCTGCTGCATTAATTGTGATTTCTGTCATGGACTCTTCCAGCCCCTGTGGACTTCGCATAAAAAAAATCAGGTTACATGCAGCACTTTTAAAAGAGATCTTTCGCATTGGTATTCCTGCCAGCATTAACAGTATGTTGTTTTCTTTTTCAAACATGCAGATTCAGGCCTCGATCAATCTGTTCGGTTCAGCAGCCATGGCAGGCTGTTCTGCCGCCGCTAACATTGAGGGCTTTATTTATGCACCCATGAATTCATTGCAGCATGCCACCATGAATTTTACCGGTCAAAACATTGGTGCAGGCAAAAAAGAGCGTATTCCGAGCATCATTAAGTGGGGGCTTATCTATGTAACCGCCATTGGTCTTATATTAGGTATCCTTTCGTTAGTTTTTCGCCAACAGCTGCTCAGCATTTATGTCACCGACTCTGCTGCTATTAACGCCGGCATAGTGCGTATGTCAATCATTTCAAGCACCTATTTTCTATGTGGCTGTATGGAGGTATTTACCGGTATTCTTCGCGGACGGGGTTATTCCATTACTCCCATGATTATTTCACTACTTGGCGCCTGCGGTTTTCGTCTGCTTTGGATTGCAACGGTTTTTCAAATGTTCTTTTCCTTAAAAGCTCTCTACCTTAGCTACCCCATTTCTTGGCTTCTCACCGGTGCTGCACTTTTAATCTGCTACATCATAGTGCATAAAAGAGAAAACAAAAGAGACTTGCTCATGCAAAAAGAATAATTTTCACTCAGCCAATATACACGTATACAAAAAAGGCTTTCTCCTATACGAGAAAGCCTTTTTGTTCACTTTTTTCTATGGCAAATACCGTCTGTCTAAGGGCAACATAAAGCCGTCAAGAGCCATAGACATACAGTCTCCGCCGATTAAGGTACCTTCACGAATGAGCAGATTCACATAAACCGGTTCTTGTGTTTCATAAGGGAAATTTAAAGTTAAATATGTATAACAAACAGCTGTCTCCCCCTCATGCTTTTTTAAATCAAATCCGCAAACGGTTTGCAAGCTGTTATAGGCTTCATAAACTGCATCCAAGGGTTTGGGAATCGCAACAATCTTGTGTGTCTCGCTGCCTGCATCAAGCTCCCAGCCATAGCTTTTCCCGCAATTAAGCCGTGCTTCCGTTGTTGTTAAATTCGTTTGATAGCTACTGTTTCTCAATCCTGCAATCATAACGCGTCCCCAGAAAATGAGCAACAATGACAAAAAAGCGACCAAAAGCAGATAGATCATGTTTTCTTTTACAAAAGATTTCATATAACACCGCCTGTAAAAACAGTTTTATATATCCTATGAAAACAGTTGAAAACATATGAAAAAAGTGATAAAATAATAAGAAGTAAATAAAAAGGAGTCCATTATGTACAGAAAACGTATTCAAACACTTCTTGCACAAGTAAAAACTTCGGTTGTTTACATCACCTCCCCCGAAAATTTGCTGTATTACAGCGGTTTCACAGGCGGCGAGGGGACTCTCGTCCTCACAAAAGAGACATTTTTATTGTTCACCGATTCACGATATTTAATCCAAGCTGCAGAAGAAGCCCCTGATTTTTCCATTATTGACATTGCGGAACTGACCGCATCTGACTATCTTGCAAAGGAACCGCCTGAAAGCATTGCATTTGAAGGTAGCCATGTGACAGCCACAGAATATGAGCAACTCCAAGAAAAGCTTTCCCGCACACGTTGGGAATCCGCCAGCTGCACCATACTGAACCTGCGCGCTGTGAAAGATGAGCAGGAACAGGCTTTTACTCGTCACGCTGCCATGTTGGCAGACAAGGCCTTCGAGCATGTTCTGCCCATGATTCGTCCCGGCATTTCGGAATTAGATGTGGCTCTTGAACTGGAATGGCACATGCGAAAAAACGGTGCCTCCGCTGCTTCATTCCCCATCGTTTGTGCCTCCGGTGTTCGTTCTGCCATGCCCCACGGCGTTGCAACCGAAAAGAAATTAGAAACCGGTGATTTTCTCACCATGGATTTTGGCTGTCTCTATCACGGTTACGCCAGCGATATGACACGCACCGTGGTTTTAGGAAAAGCAAGTGATGAGCAAAAGCGCATTTACAATACTGTTTTGAAAGCGCAGGAAACAGCTCTTGCTGCTGTTTCTGCCGGTAAAACCGGTAAGGAGATTGACGCGGTAGCGCGAACCATCATTGCAGATGGTGGCTACGGACCATATTTCGGCCACGCCTTGGGTCACGGTACAGGTCTTGAAATTCATGAACGTCCGGTTCTTTCTCCCAAAACAGAGGATGTGCTCACCATCGGCATGCTCGTAACCGTAGAGCCCGGCATTTATGTCCCTGACCTTGGCGGTGTAAGAATTGAAGATTTAGTGATTGTAACAAAGGAGTCTTGCGAAAATCTGACTCATTCTACCAAAGCCCTCTTAGAACTTTGATGACAGAAAGGAACGACAGATATGATTGCAAAGGTGAAAAGCTGTGGACTATTGGGAATTGACGGATATATTGTTGAGGTAGAAACTGACATTGCAAACGGCATGCCTGCCTTTGAGGTAGTTGGTCTGCCGGATGCTGCCGTTAAAGAATCCCGTGAGCGCGTTCGTTCTGCCATGAAAAATTCAAGACTGGATTTTCCCCAACGGCGCATCACCGTAAACTTAGCACCGGCAAACATTCGTAAAGAGGGTCCTTTTTATGATTTACCAATTTGTATTGGCTTACTTCGCAGTTCCGGTCAATTACCGGGAAACGAACCCGATGATTATCTGTTTTTAGGTGAGCTTTCATTAAACGGAACACTCCGACCCGTAACCGGGGCCCTGCCTATGGTGCTCTGTGCCGCCCAGGCAGGCATTAAAAATGTGATTTTGCCAAAAGAAAACGCGCAGGAAGCCGCCGTTGTGAAAAACATCACCGTATACCCCGCCGGTACACTGGCTGAAATCATGGCGCATTTCCTTCATATTCAGCCTTTAGAACCGGTTTCTGTGGATGTGGAAAAACTATTTGTCTCTCAAGAAATTACTTGCCCCGATTTTTCTGACGTCAGAGGGCAGGAAAGCGTGAAACGTGCCTTAGAGGTAGCAGCCGCTGGTGGACATAACGTTTTGCTCATCGGCTCCCCAGGTTCCGGCAAAACCATGTTGGCCCAACGCTTGCCCGGCATTTTACCCCAGCCCACATTGGAAGAAGCGCTTGAAATTACCAAGATGCACAGCATTGCCGGTGTACTTCCCTCAGATACGCCGCTCATTACCACCAGACCTTTCCGCAATCCCCACCACACCATTTCAGCCGTGGGACTTTCAGGCGGCGGACGAATTCCTCGTCCCGGTGAAGTCAGCCTTTCTCATAACGGTGTTTTATTTTTAGACGAATTGCCCGAATTTAATAAAAACGCTCTAGAAGTGCTCAGACAACCGTTAGAAGACGGTATCGTGACCATTTCCCGGGTAAACGCCACTCTCACTTATCCCTGCAACACTATGTTGGTGGCTGCTATGAATCCCTGTAAGTGTGGCTATCATGGCGACCCTGTGAAACCCTGCACCTGCAGTGAAGCGCAAATTCATCAATATCTTTCTAAAATCAGCGGTCCGCTTCTTGATAGAATTGATTTGCACGTCGAAGTGCCCGCCGTTCCCTATAGCGAATTAGGCTCTAAAAAACGTGGTGAATCCTCTGCTGACATTCGCAAGCGTGTGAATCGAGCTCGCGCTATTCAGGCAAAGCGCTTTGCTGATACGCCGGGCATCTTCTCCAACGCACAAATGACCTCTCAAATGACCGAAATCTACTGTGAATTAGGTGAAACGGAAAATGCCCTGATGCAATCTGTCTTTGATAAGCTGGGTTTATCCGCTCGCGCACATAACCGAATTTTAAAGGTTGCCAGAACCATTGCTGACCTTGCCGGCAGCGAAAATATTGAAACTGTACATTTGGCAGAGGCTATTCAATATCGCAGTTTAGACAGAAAATATTGGTAAATGACAGTCTTTTCAAGTATTTTTTAAGGAAAACTCTTGACCTCATGCCTAAATTCATATATAATAAAGTGTTGTAACATACGACAAAAACAAAGGTTATCACCTTGTAGGAGGTAAAGTCATGATTAAAGCCGCAATCTTAGGCTATGGAGTTGTTGGCTCCGGCGTGTATGAAGTGATTCGAAAGAACGAGAAAAGTATTACTCGTAAAACCGGCGGCAACACCATAACCGTCAAATATATTTTAGATTTACGGGATTTCCCTGACCATGAACAGCCTGAGCTTTTCACCAAGAACTTCGACGAAATTGTAAATGACCCCGAAATCAGCATTGTTGTGGAGGTTATGGGGGGTTTAACACCGGCATATGAATATTCAAAAGCTGCGCTTTCTGCCGGAAAAAACGTAATCACCTCAAATAAAGAGCTGGTAGCTGAGCACGGTACTGAGCTCATGGCACTGGCAAAGGAAAACAACGTTAACTACTTGTTTGAAGCTTCTGTGGGTGGCGGTATTCCCATCATCCGTCCTTTAAGTCAGTGTCTGGCTGCCAATGAAATTGAAGAAATTTATGGTATTTTAAACGGAACCACCAATTTCATTTTAACCAAAATGGTTACCGACGGTGCTGATTTTGACAGTGTGCTGGCTGAAGCTCAGCGTTTGGGTTATGCTGAACGTAATCCCGAGGCTGACGTAGAAGGCTATGACGCCTGCCGTAAAATTGCTATTTTAGTCTCTTTAGCTTCCGGTAAATATGTAAGCTGGCGTAATATCGGCACAGAAGGCATCACCAAAATCACCAAAAGTGATGTGGCATATGCCGAGAAATTTAACGCCGTGATTAAACTCATTGGCATGGCAAAAATCTCTGATGGCAAGATTTACAGCCGCGTTTGCCCTATGGTCATTCCTTATGGACACCAACTATCTGAAGTAAACGATGTGTTTAATGCCATTTTAGTAAAAGGCGATTCCATTGGCGATGTTATGTTTTACGGTCGCGGTGCCGGCAAGTTGCCTACCGCCAGTGCTGTTGTCGCTGATGTAATTGATGCCGCAAAGCATATTCACATTAACAAGCTGATCACCTGGAAAAAGGTTGATGAAGATATTATGATAGATCCCGATTCCGCTGCAAGCCGCTTCTTTGTTCGTGCTTCCGCTGAATCTGTGATTGATTCCTTCCCCGGTGCTGAAAACTTGGGCGGTGAAAACGGTGAATGGTTCTTTGTAACAGAACCCATGGTTGAAGGAGAGTTCAAAAAAGCACTGGCTGACAGAGGTTCCTTCCTCCGTGTTTTAGAATAAGCACAAATTGAAAACAACTAAAATGAAAAGACTATGGCCAAGCGGTCATAGTCTTTTTTTGTCTGTCTTTTCATAGTATGTAAACGGAGGTGTTTTTCTTGATTATTACGACAATAAAGAAAAAAACCATTTTGCTTATACTGTTATCCGCCATATTCTTATTGCTCGCTATCGGAGCCCCTACAGCCATATACACCGCTGCCAAAGACGATGGCAAAAAACAAGGGGATTTTATTAAATGGGTAGATTTCAGCGTATCCTACGAGGCGTTAGAAAGTGCCCTTGCATTAGATATTGCCTCACATACCGAAGCTGACGCTACGCCCATAAACTGGGTTGAAGCGTTAGCTTATTTGGGTGCAAAATATGGCGGTGATTTTTCTCACTTTAAAAAAAGTGACCTGACAAAACTGGCAGAAACTGTCAAGAGTGAGCAAATCACCATTGATACCTTGGGCGAAAAACTGAAAACCTATGCCTATTTTAAAGAAGCCTACGGCGCTGTGCTGAATGGCTTTGTGGGTGAATATACCATCGAAATTCCCGACCCGGAGCAGCCGGAAGCAACTAAAATGGAAACGCGCTATGGTCTACGTGTGTTTTCTCCTCTTGCCAAAGGCTATAGCTACAGTCATTTTGACGATTTCGGTGCTTCCCGCTCTTATGGCTATAAGCGTAAGCACTTAGGTCATGATATGATGGGCGGCGTGGGTACTCCCATTTGTGCCATTGAATCCGGCATTGTGGAATGTGTGGGCTGGAACCAGTATGGCGGCTGGCGCATCGGCATTCGCAGCTTCGATCGAAAGCGGTATTATTACTACGCACATTTGCGAAAGGACCACCCATACAATGATATGTATGAAGGCAAAATTGTCACCGCAGGCGACGTCATCGGCTATTTGGGCATGACAGGCTACAGCTCCAAGGAAAATGTCAACAATATCAACACGCCCCATCTGCACTACGGTCTACAGCTGATTTTTAACGAGGAAACGCAAAAAGACGGAACAAATCAAATTTGGATTAATCTCTATGCCATCACGAAATTGTTAGAAAAAAATCGTTCAGCAGTGTACCGCGACGATGAAACCAAAGAATATTACCGAAAATATGATATGTTTATTCCCGAAACCGAGGAATAAATTTGAAAGAACTGTCATCAGGAGTTGATTCCATGAAACAGGATTCTGTTGAAATATTAGTCACCGATGATGTTGTGCTGGTGCAAGTCAGCGGCATTCCCATCACAGCAACCATCACCGCAGAGTTGTTTTCCGCCTTTAGCGATGCAGGTATTAACATTGATTTAATCAGCCATACTCCTGCCGGGCGATGCAGCGGGCTTTCCTTTACGGTGATGAGTTGCGATTTTTCTAAAGTGTTAAAGGCAGCCGCACAACTCAAGGGAAGAATGGCCGCCATGCGAACATCCGTGCAGGGCGGTTATTCAAAAATCACACTGCGCGGTGCGCATTTCCCCGACGAATGCGGCATAGCCTCAGCTTGCTTTTGCGCTTTGGCTCAGGCAGAGGCAGAATTTGCTCTGATTTCTGCCTCGGACACGAGCCTTTCTGTTTTAGTACCATCAAGTACTTTGGATAAAACCATTACATATTTAGAATTAAATATCGTCATAAATTGACAAAATACTCATTTTGTGATATAATGTCTCGAAGTGAGGTGAGAGATTATATGGCAGATGAACAAACTCAACTGGAACAACAAATAAAAGATGAAATAAATAATCTTTTATCGACTATGTTAAAAACAGGAAAACATAAAGACTTGATAATAAGGCAATTTAAAAATCGCATATCTTTCTTACGATGGGTTAATCAGAACTGGAAACTTCGTG
>JAZOBC010000013.1:0-9328 GCA_045595795.1 Clostridia bacterium
AAGGCTTTCCGGTAAATGACTGATACTATTTCAAAATGTCACCTAAACAATTCGCTTTGTTATAAATTTTAAGCTGATAATTATTCATCGGTTAACCTCCATTGAACCACGCGACTATCGCGTGGTTTTCGTTATACAAAACAAAAATAGGCTGTAGCAAATGCTACAGCCTATTTTTTTATGTAACCTTATGCTTTTTTGCGATTTAATAGTGCAGCCTCTGAAACAATCATACCGCCTACAATCAGCACACAGCCTAATAATTTCGCCCACGTCAGGGGTTCTGTTATGCCCTCGGGGCCCGGAATGACCAAGGCATAAAGATAAGCAAAAACCGGCTCCAAGGTGAAAATAACCGCTACTCGAGCAGGAGATAAATGCTTTTGCACCACAATCTGACCGGTGAATGCAAAGGATGTGCAAAACACTGCTGTCAACAGCACCGCCACAATAAGCGTGGTGGTATAATCAACCGTTGCAAAGCTTTGCGGGGTTTGAATGGTCCAGGCGACAATAGAGAGAAAAAACGCCGCTATAATCTGTCCAACCCCTAACAAAAGCGGGTCACTATCCTTTAAAAAACGGTCTGCCACAATGATGTGCACCGCCACACAGATGGCACACAAAAACGTGTAAAAATCACCCATCGTCAACACGGTTAAGCCCTGATGAATCCCCGTAACAAACACAAGACCGCAAATTGCCAACACAACACCGGCCCAGTTACTTTGGGTCGGTCTTTTTTTCAGCAAAAAGGCTGATAAAAAGGGCACCATCAAAACGCTGAGACTGGTGATGAACGCCGAATTAGAAGCGGAGGTATCCCGCAGGCCCACCACCTGAAAAATCATATATCCGGCTAACAGCGTTCCAAGCGTCAAAGACTGCAGCGCCGCCTTTTTGGTCATGCGGCAAAGTTGCTTCCAAAAAACCAATGCTAAGATAACGCCTGAAACACCAAACCGCAACGTTAAAAATGCCAGTGCTGAAACGTCATCTGCCACATTTTTCATTAAAATAAAGGAAGAACCCCATGTTGCCGTTACCAAAATGCCCAACACGGTTGCCATTTTTTTACTCATCTTTTTCACCCATACTTTTCAATAAAATTCCTTGTGCCACCCGAATGCCGTCTACCGCCGCACTCATAATGCCGCCGGCATATCCGGCGCCTTCGCCTGCCGGATATAATCCCGACAGGCTGATGCTTTCAAACTGCTCATTTCGCAAAATTCGCACAGGGGCACTGGTTCTTGTTTCAGGACCCGTCAAAACTGCATCATTTGATGCAAAGCCATGAATTTTTCTATCAAAAACTGTCAAACCTTGTTTAAGAAAATCCGTCACCGGCGTTGGGAACAGCTGTGATAAATCCGCCTGAACAGTGCCGCCTGTATAACTGGGATGCACTTTGCCGAAATCCATAGTTTTGCCAGACAAAAAGCTACCAACCGTCTGTACCGGCGCACCCTTACCATCTGTCATTCTAAAAGCGCGGCGTTCTAAGCGCTGCTGAAATCTAACACCGGCCAAAGGATGACTATTTTCAAAATATCGCTCATCCACATTCACGCACAAAGCCGAATTTGCATTCGCTTCATCACGCTTGCGACAGCTCATGCCGTTAGTTACAATGCTATCAGGCTCAGACGCTGCAGCAACCACCAAGCCACCGGGGCACATACAAAAGCTATAGCAAGCATCCTGCCCCACCTTGTGAGACAGCTGATATTCTGCCGGTCCCAGCTTGGGATGCCCTGCATAATCGCCATACATGGCCTTATCAATCATGCTCTGCAAGTGCTCAATGCGAACACCCACCGAAAAGGGCTTTTGCACCATGGAAACACCTTTTTCAAGCAACATTTCATAGGTATCCCTGGCGCTATGCCCGATTGCTAAAATCACATGAGAACAAGAAATATATTCCCCTTTTGAGGTTATTATGCCGCGAATTTTGCCATTTTGAATATCCATATCAGTGAGTGCCGTTTCAAACTGAAATTCACAGCCAAGACGCATTAATTCTTTGCGAATATTTTGAATGATGCCTCTGAGCACATCCGTGCCAATGTGGGGTTTGGCTTTATATAAAATATCATCATCGGCGCCAAAACGATGAAAATCCTCAAGAACCTGCCCGCTTCTCGGGTCATTGATGCGGGTTGTCAGCTTTCCGTCTGAAAATGTGCCGGCACCACCTTCACCAAACTGAACATTTGAGTTTACATCAAGGGGTGCACCATGCCAATAAGCCTCCACCTTTCGGGCACGTTCATCTACTCTGGAACCTCGCTCTAAAATGATGGGCGGCGCACCGGCGCGAGCCAGCGTCAGCGCACAAAACAAACCGCAAGGACCTGTGCCCACCACAACTGGACGGCTATCAAGTCCACTTTTTAGTTCTATTTGAGGTGTCATAGCTGGTAAAAACTGAACATTTTGTCCTTCTTTCACAAAACGCTCATCTCGCAAGGTCACATCCACACTATAAACCAGTCGCACCTGTTTTTTTCTGGCATCGACCGACTGACGGCTGATGCGAAAACTCACCAAATCCTGCTCTTTTTTATTTAAAACATGCAGAACCTTTTCCCGTAACACACTTTCGCCTTCATCCGGTAGCACTTTAATATTAGAAACTCGAATCGGCATACTCATTTCCTCCTGCCAAATTACACTATTTCATTGTACTAAAAAACCAAAAACAAGTCAAGAGAATAATCCGATTTCCGCCATAAGTTTACATAATATATGCACGAAAAATAGATCCAACTACCAGAATTTACATCGTATATTTTCTCTGATTTACGGAACTTTCTTTGTAGGCGAAGCGTATAAATCCTTGTCCGACACGACAACAACATGTGTTGCACAATCAATGACGACATACCGCAGAATCATGGGCAACAGGTTCGTCGGTGGTTCTGCTCATCAAATAATATGCATTATGTTAACCGCTTTTGATGTCTTAACATCTGTAAGCGGGGTGCTGCTTTCGTGGCGCACCGGGGTGCGTGATGATTTGCCCACATAACACCCATGCACAGGCAAAGCATTCCCCTTAACACGGAGGAACATTGTGATATGACTGCCGGTTGACAGCTGGAAAGACAAAAGCGAAAATTTTTATTAGTTTAAGGAGGAAATTCTTCATGACTAACTCTAAGAAAATGCTCGCCGGTTTTCTGGCAGCAATCATGACAATCTGCGGTGCACTGACAGGCTTTGCAGCACTGCCCAGCGACGTTGTGGATTCCCCCTATGAAGAATCCATTGAAGCGCTGAACGCTTTAGGCATCATGACCGGTGACGACGACGGTCAGTTCAGACCTGATTCTAATATCCGTCGTTCAGAATTTGCAAAAGTTGCCGTTGAAGCCATGGGTCTCGGCCGTATGGCACAGGCTTCTAACCACAAAACCAAATTCCCCGACGTGGTTGAAAACCACTGGGCAAACGGCTATATCAACGTTGCCACCAACCAAGGACTCATCATCGGTGATGATGAAGCTAACTTCCGTCCCGATGACCCCATCAGCTACGCTGAAGCTATGACCATTTTGGTCAGAATGGTTGGTCACGAGCCTGCGGCACTGCAAAAAGGCGGTTTCCCTCACGGTTATATCACCGTCGGTTCTCAGAACGGGATTGATAAAAACGCCGTAACCGGTGCTAACAACGACGTTCTCCGTGGCATGATTGCACAGATGGCGTTTAACTCTCTGACCGTTAAAATGATGGAACAGGTTGGCTTCGGTAATGATGCAAAATATGAAGTGGTTGACAAAACTTTGCTGAAAGACTACCTGGATGTGACAAAAGGCAAAGGTCAAATCACCGCTTTGGGCATTAGCTCCATTTCCGGCATCAGTTCCTTAAAGGATAACGAAGTGCGTATTGGTGAAAATGTGTTCACCGTAGCCGAAGAAGCTCTGCCTGCTCTCAGAAATCTGGTCGGCTTTAATGTCACCTACTATGTTCGCGAACTTTCAAACGGCGATGAAGAACTGATTTTAGCACGCGCTGATGCAAACAACAATAACTCTATCAGCATCGCTACCGATAACTTTGAATCTGTCACCACAGAAGAAGATGGTTCCTATCTGGTAGAATACTGGATTGACCGTGATAAAGATAAAAAGCCCAAGGAATTGATCATTGCATCTAATGCGCAGATGATTTATAACGGCAAAGCAATCACGTTTGACTCTGCTCTGCTTGCACCCGAATCCGGTCGCATCACCTGCTTAGATATTAGCGGTGACGATATCCACGATTTAGTCTTTGTTACCTCTTGGACAAATCTGGTCGTAGAAAGCGTGATTCCGGGCAGCCACAAGATTACCGATAAATACGGCAACCCCTCTCTGGTTTTAAATCCGGAGGATAAAGACGTGAAATTTACGCTGAGCCGCTTTGGTCACTTAATCAGCCTGTCTGACCTGAAAGAATGGGATGTGCTGAGTGTTGCAAAAAGCACAGACGGCACCATCATTTCTGTTGAAGTTTCCAACACCAAAGTAACTGGTAAGGTTGAAGAAATTGACGGTTCCAAACGAACCATCAATGGCGAAAAATATGAAATTGCTAAAAACTATACTGAGGACATTAAATTAAACGACGAAGGTACCTTCTATTTAGACATTGAAGGAAAAATTGCTGCCGTAGATACGACAACCGCACTTTCTTCCAACTATGCCTATGCAGTAGACGGTGCTCTTTCCACCGGTTTTGATAAAGCTCTTGAAATCAAAGTCTTTAATAAAAACGATGAAGTTGTTATTTTGAAATCTGCCCAAAAGATTAAGTTAAACGGTTCTTCCGGCAAAACACCTCAGGAAGCACTCACTGCTTTATCCTCCGGTGGCAGCTTCGCGCCTCAGCTGATCACTTACGAGCTGAACAATAATGGCGAGCTGACACAGCTCAATACCGCAACAGACTTAACAGGTTCGGGCACAATTAATAAAAACAAATTCTCATTAAATGCTTCCGGTGAGTTGACCTATAAAAAGGCTTCCGGCAAGCTGGGCTCTTACAACGTAAACGAAAGCACGCTGATTTTAAACATCCCCACCGGTTCTACCGACCCTGAGGATTACAGCATTGAAACCCTTGATTTCTTCGATGATAACGAGTCCTACAATGTGTTTGTATATGACGTAGCAGAAGACCTGACCGCTAAGGCCATCATCGTGACCAGCGCAACAGCTTCTGCAAGCATTGAAGCGCCCATTGCAATCGTTGACGAAATTTCCACCATCTTAAACGCAGATAACGAAACCGTTCAGCGTCTGTATGCTTATCAGAACGGCCAGCGTCTGTCCTTTGACGCAATCAGCGATGATCTGCTGACCAAGGGCGAAGGCGAATCTGCAGAAGCTTTAGAGCGCGGTGATGTGATTCAGCTGAAGCTGAACACCAAAAATCAAATCACAGGCATTCGTCTGTTGTTTGAATCCGATGATAAAGCTGTTGAATTTTCTAACACCATTGATGATTTGGAAATTGTCTACGGTCGCGTTGTGAAGAAGTTTGCCGGCTCCATCAACGTCCAGGTGGGCGAAGGTGCCATCGCTAACTACAGCTTAAACGACGTAACGGTTTACGAATATGATTCTGCAAAACGTAAGAATGCAATCCGTGTCGTTGATGCAAACGAAATCACACAGTACGATGACTTAGATCCCAGCCGCGTTTTAATTAAGATTTACAAAGATGCGGTTCAGGAAATTGTAATCGTAAAATAATAGCCAGCCAACCAAATTAATATATCACACAACCTCCAAAGAAGGGGCTGCACAAGTGCAGCCCCTTCGAACTATTTATAATCGCGAGAACAATCGGTTCAAATCTTTTAGTTTCTGCCGATCAATTCCGTCCAACTGTTCCTTTGTCAAACGAAATTGCCAGTTACCCTCTGTGGTACCGGGCGTATTCATTCGCGTATCAGAACCAAAGCCGAGCAAATCCTGTATCGGGAAAATCACCAAACCTGCGTGACTTCTCAGCATGGTTTGCAAAATGCTGTCATAGGACTGATTCCAATCCGCACCCGAAAATCCGCAATAACCAAGCAGCTCCCTGCGCCTTTCCTCTGAAAGCTCCCACACATAACCAAGAAGCGTGTTATTATCATGTGTGCCGGTATAGACCACGCAGCGCTCTCTGTAATGATGTGGCTTGTGAAAGGAATCTCTCTCGTCCAAAAAACCAAACTGCAGCACACGCATGCTTAGAAAACCACTGTAATTTACGAGTGCATGAACTTCCTCTGTAATCTCCCCTAAGTCCTCTGCAATCATAAGAGCACCGATTGTAAGGTCGCTGAGCGCATCAATCAGCTTACGTCCAGGTCCTTTTTCCCACTTGCCAAATTGAGCTGTTTTGGCTCCTGCCTCAACACTCCAATAAGAATCCAATGCCCGAAAATGGTCAATGCGAACGCCATCAAACAATGTCAGCATATGCTCCATGCGCATCCGCCACCACCAAAAGCCATCTTGCTCCATCGACTGCCAATCATAGAGAGGGTTACCCCACAGCTGCCCTTCACTACAAAAATAATCCGGTGGCACAACTGCCACGCATAGGGGATGACCTTTCTCATCAAGCTGAAACTGATTTTGGTTTGCCCAAACATCAGCACTATCATAAGATACATAAAAAGGAACATCACCAATGATTTTGATGCCCTTTTGATTGGCATAGGCTTTTACCTTAGCCCACTGCGTAAAAAATGTAAACTGAATGAATTGCCACAAAAACAGCCGTTCTTCAGGGGTTTCATAGCAACGCCAATCAATCCAGCAAACGCCTTCATTCGCATCCTTTAAGGCCATAAATCGGCAAAATTGTGCCAGATATGGTCGTTTTTCAATAAATGTTTGAATTGGTGTTCTGTCTTTGATGCGTCCGGCTGCCCGAGCAAGCAAAGACAGTCTTTCACTGTGCAGTCTTTCAAATTCGCAACAATAAGGTGTTTGTTGCTTGGCAGATAAAAGCTCCTCCTGTGTCAAAAGTCCTTGGGCATGCAAAGCCTCCAGGTCAATGAAATAGGGATTTCCTGCAAAAGCAGAATAGGATTTATAAGGGGAATTATACTGGTCAGTCATACAGAAAGGCAGCACCTGCCAATATGTAAACCCGCAATCCGATAAAAAATCTATAAAATATTCTGTATGCTTGGAAAAGCCGCCTATGGAATAATCTCCGAACAAAGAACTGATGTGCATTAAAACGCCGCTTTTTCGATTCATAAAAAGCACCTCCATAGTTGTATCATAGCACAGAGAAAGTCCCGGGGTCAACGAACAAAATTTGCCAATCCTCTCTCCATATATATGGCACTAAGACTTGTTTTCATGCACAAAAAAACTGCCGCACCGACACAAGCCGGTAAGGCAGTTCTCTAAAATCATCAGGTTTTTTTAATCATGTAGGCATCACACCGATGGCAATGGATTTTAACTTTCCCCTTGCCTTTCGGCACGCGTAGCACCGCGCCGCACTTGCAGCGAAAATAACGGTATGTTTTTCTGTCTTTTATGCGATTTTTTTGCTGATTGAAAAATCGCCGTGGTTTTGCCATCATTCTTTCGTAGGTTACAAGCTCCTGCCTACGACGAGGAATATCCCGTGAAAAACATCGGTACGTGGCAAACACCACACAAAAAAGATATAGGCTCATCACGAAACGGTTGGGAATAAACAAAGAAACCACCCAAAGTGCAAGCGCCAGCTTATAAAGTGCATCAAACAACGGGTCGCGCCCGTACCGTCCCTGCATCCAGCCACTTAGTTTCCATCTTAATTGCTCTGCAAATCTCATGTCGTCACCTCTTCTGCAGCACTTTGAGCCAATCTGCGGTTTCTTAAGCTTACATCACCAAAAACAAAAGGCCAACCCAATGCACAAACCGGTATGGCAGCCAGCACATCTAAAATGGAATGCTGTTTTAAAAACACAGTCGAGACGGAAATCAACACCGCGGAAATCACAAAAGCAAGCCGCCAACCCCTTGTAGAAAAATGCGGACTGTTCCAAGCTGCCAACATAACCGCTACCGAGCCAATAACATGAATAGAAGGGCACACATTTGTGTTAGTGTCAAACTGATAAAACAATGCCATCCACCTGGTTAAAATATTATCACGTTCAAAAGTAATCGGTCTGAGTTCTTGCCCATTTGGAAAAAGTATATAAACTAAAATCGCAACCGAATAGGTCACAATCACAAACCGCATTATTCTTCGAAAACTGTCAGTATCAAAGAAAAGTCCATATAAAATAAAACCAATCAAATAGACAAACCAAAAAAAATACGGAATCATAAACAATTCACAAAACGGAATCATGTCATCAACAATGCAGTGAATGGAAAAATAGCTTTCACGAATCCACAGCCGCTCCACGCCCAAAAACAACAAGCCATAAAGCGGCCAATAGAGCAAATATAGCAAGTGGCAAAACTGTGGTGTGAGAAGGTTTGATGGGCGAAGTTTGCGGTAATCAATGATTTTAAGTTGTTTCATAGATCATGCCCTCGCCTCATATTGCAATCCCAACTCACCGGAATCATAGCAGTTTCCTTCTTCATACAACCCCTTTGCCTGCAACCGTTTTAAAAGCTTAACTAGTTTGGGACGGTTATAGCGTTGAACAAGACAAAAGGGAACATTGCCTACAAAATATAAAATCGAAACCGTCCAGCCTCCCACGCCTTCCCAAATGGAGACACAAACAAAACCAAAGACGCACAAAAGAATGTGTATCAGTTCAGCGACACAGGTTTCCTGAATCATCAAAAGAAGCTGGCCCTTTTTTAAATTAATCATAATCTCTTTCGACGGCATCCACCGATGAAACATAACACTCATATCCGGCAGTTTATTTTTCCAACGCCGGATTGCAATTTTATGATAAATGGTACCATTTTTCTCTATAGCAAAGCTTTTAAAAGGAAAGGCATTATAGTTGAGCCTTTGAGGCAAAATACGACCAAATAGAAACGATGAAAAACTGAGTAATGCTAAATACATCACACATTTCACAAATTTCATGAGCGCATTCTCCCCCTTTCTGACTTTGTCATAAAATGTCTTTTTTATACTTGTATTATACTGTAAAACTGCTTTAGAATCAAGAGCGATCAGGATTGTTTATAATTTTTTCAAATTTAACAGACTCGCTGCACTCTAAAACTTTTTCAACGAACCTTCTCCACTGTCAACTGTTTTTGATAGGCTAAAACTTCCTCATGGGTGCAAACCTCAGTGCCGGGCTTAGACGCCGTGACCGTTCCGGCGGAGGAAGCAAGCTTAG
>JAZOBC010000014.1:0-5790 GCA_045595795.1 Clostridia bacterium
AGTCAGTAGCAGTTGCATGGCTGGCAGGCCAATACAAAAGCACACTTGTGTGCAGCCAGTAGTATTAGGGCTATGCCCGAAAATGAAAAACCCCCCGTTATACGGGGGGATATTTATTTGGACTAACCTGCGTTATCTTATTTTCGAATTATTGTAATGCTGTAAATTACGCTGATTATTGCATAGGGAATTAATAAAATGAGGCAGGTAATGGTTGCAATAGGCGGCATAAAAATGCTGATTAAAAACAAAAATCCCATCACCACAGTCGCAAAGCCGATAAAACGGTTGATTTTTCTTGCCTTTTCGGTGCTGGTATCATAATGTTTCACATAGTCCAGCTTTGGCAAATAATTGCCGATGACAAGGAGCACAATACCCACAAGGAGCGTGGCGGCCTTTCGAATGTCAATCATCCAGCCGAGTCCGTAGCCCAAGGTGATGATTTGCAGAATGATCGTCATAATGGGAATGATCCATTTGGTGACTCTTTCAAACTTTTTGCGCTCTCCGTGCTTATGGCTGTTAATGTCGTTGATAAAGCAGCAAAAGACCTGCGGCAGCACCATGAGAAGGGGCAAGCCGAACACCACAAAGCCCTTGGGCGCAAAATTGTCGGGATTGTTATACATATCAAAATGAATGGCCATGGTGGAGGGCAGTTTATTCCACAGGGCAAGCCCTAACAAGATGGGAGAAAGGCACACAGCAGCAGTTAAAAGCATGGTTTTCCATTTCAAAAATTTCATGATTTTTTTCCTCCTAATAAATAAATCCATGTGAGCACTTCTTCAAATACAGAGGTGTTAAGTTCATAATAAATAAAGTTTTTATATTTTTCTTCTACAATCAGGTCAGCACTTTTCAGTTTTGCTAAGTGGTAAGAAACTGTTGCACCGGTTAAGTTAAAGTGTTCTGCAATTTCGCCGGCGGATTTTTTTCCTACTTTCAGCATGGACAGAATATCTCGCCGTACAGGGTCCGATATGGCTTTTAAGGTTTCGTTCATACCCAATGAAATCACTCCTTTTAGTACCTGTTTAGAAATATTTCTAAATAGATTATAGCACGAAAAGGATAAGCTGTCAATACCTATTTAGATTTTTTTCTAAATAGGCACTAAAAACAAACCGCAGGCTCATGAAAACCTGCGGTTTGTTTTTATTCCATTTCACATAACTCACGTCTAATGAGCTCCACCATAATGCCGGTGTTCAGTTCCATGGCATCAACAGGATAAATTGTTTTAATATAGCCATGGTAGAAGATGTCACGGAAAAAGGCAGCAGCATCTTCAGCAGTTCCGCCCTTTTTGAGTATGTCTGCAATATGCTGGGCGGTGCTGACAATCGAGACCTTTCCTTGATGCAAATATGCCTTTGTTTCTTCTATGCCGAGCAGTCCGTAGTGAGGAACAAGCACGGTTTCAATATCCATAGCTTCTGTTTTAGCAATGGAATCTAAGGTCATTTGGTACCCAACAAGACAGGAGGGGACAACAATCCCGTCGCCGCCATATACGCCAAGGGTTTCAGAGCCCAGCAGCATTTTGTTTTCGGCAAGATAAAATCCGACAGAGCAGCGGGTATGGCCGGGGAGCCCCACCACCGTAAAGGTCATATTGCCACAGTTTATGATGTCGCCGTCGTTTACAGAAATGTCCACCTGCAAATCATCAATTAAATCTTCATAGTCCATGACACCGCAGGTTTTGGCAAACTTTTTGTCTAAATCTCGCATCACTGCCCTAGCGGTTGATTTTTGAAAAATCTTTTGGGCGTAGGCACCTGCCACCACTTGAGCTTGGGGAAATGCACGCTTTGCATAAACAGAGCCTAAAGCGTGGTCATAATGAGAATGGGTCAAAAAGATGAAATCCAAGCTGCGGTTACCTAATGCAGTTTTTATTTTTTCGGCCACAGCAGCACCGGTAAAAGCAAAACCACTGTCATACAAAATAGAGGTTTTTCCATCGTCTAATAAAAATGCGCTGTCACCCGGCAGGCTTCTTGCATCGGTAACGGTTATCTTGTGCATGGGACTCTCCTTGTTTGTTGATTGAATAAAACCTGCAAAGTGGTTATACCTTGCAGGCTTTATAGGCTTTGTATATTATTCTGCCAGCATGCCCTTTAAGAGCTCAGCAGCTGCACCAAACCAATCGGCTTCCAAATCTTCAATCGCACCTTTGTCGCAAGCTGCGGCAATGGAGGGGTCAATGGGCAGGCGTGCCAACACAGGCAGGTTATGACCCTTTGCAATTTCATCAATATGGCTGTCGCCGAAAATGGCATAGTTCTTACCGTTGTCGGGACAGGTAAAATATGACATGTTTTCCACAAGGCCTAAAATGGGAATATTCATCAGCTGTGCCATTTTAACAGCCTTTTCCACAAACATGGAAACCAGCTCCTGAGGAGAGGTGACCACAACAATACCATCAACGGCAATGGACTGGAACACCGTCAGGGGCACATCGCCGGTTCCCGGGGGCATGTCAATAAACATAAAATCAATATCGCTCCAGATGACGTCGGTCCAGAACTGCTTGACTGTGCCGCCAATGACGGGACCGCGCCAAACAACGGGGTCAGTCTCGTTTTCGAGTAACAGATTTAAAGACATAACTTCAATGCCCTTTTTGCTGGGTACGGGGTATAAACCCAATTCGTTGCCTGTTGCTTTTTCGGTGATGCCAAAGGCCTTGGGAATGGAAGGACCGGTGATATCTGCGTCTAAAATAGCGGTGCGATATCCCAAACGATTCATCGTGACGGCAAGCAGTGATGTCACTAAACTTTTGCCAACGCCGCCTTTACCGCTGACAACGCCGATGACCTTTTTAATCTGGCTCAGGTTATGCGGATTTTCGCGAAAGTCGTGTTCTGCGTGCTGGCAGCCCTCACAGGACTCCTTAGAGCAGGATGAGTTACTACATGATTTTGCCATGGTTTTTGCCTCTTTTCTTATTTTTCATATTATCAAAGAATGTTTTTTTCAATTAAGTAAGCTTTTAGCTTTTCAAAGGTCTCCATGCTGATGTCGTGCTCAATTTTGCAGCTGTCTTCTAAGGCAACCTCCTCATCAACCCCAATGGCAATAAGCGCCTTGGCAATGATGCGATGCCGTTCGTAGACCTGCTCAGCAATCTGCCTCCCTTTTTCTGTCAGTGAAATTGCACCGCTTTCATCTACGGTGATGTATCCATCTTCCCGAAAGGACTTCATTGCCACAGAAACGCTGGGTTTTGTGAAGGAAAGCTCGTTAGCAACATCAATGCTGCGCACGCTTCCTTTTTTATTTTGAATCATTAAAATCGCTTCTAAATAGTTTTCAGCTGATTCTTTAATTTTCATACACTACCTCCGGGAAAATCTTTCTTTTATTGTATCACAAAAGCACCATGCTGTCAAATGGGGAAAGCCATATTTTGTTCCTTGACGGGGCAGATCATCACATGCTTGACAGTATCTTTCATTTTTGATATAATGTATGTTAATCAATATAAATGGAAAAGGTGATTGTATGTTAGTAAGCGTATATCCCTTATGGGAAGTAGAAGAAGGGCAGGATAATGCTTTTATCAGCTATTATAAACCGGTGGAAAAAACCTCTGATTGGTCGGTGATCATTTTTCCGGGCGGCGCATATTCTCATTTGGCAACCCACGAAGGAAAAAACTATGCCGAATTTTTAAATGAACATGGCATTTCTGCTTTTGTTGTGGAATATCGCGTAGCGCCCAACCATTTTCCTGCACCGCTCTTAGATGCACGCCACGCCATTCGTTTTGTTCGCAGTCAGCAAGATACTTTTGACATTTGTCCCGATAAAATTGCGGTGATGGGTTCATCAGCAGGTGGTCATTTAGCATCTTTGGTATCGAACTATCATGAAGCATTGCCCGAGGAAGCGTCTGACCCCTTGCGGGAAGTTGCGTTTTTGCCCAACGCACAAATTCTGTGCTATCCTGTTATTAGTGTTGCAGATGATTTTGGTCATGTAAACAGTGGCAAAAATCTGCTTGGCGAGGCATATGAAGCGAATATAAATGCTTTTTGCACGCAAAATCTGGTATCTGAAAAAACACCGAGGGCGTTCATTTGGCACACCTTTACAGACGATGGCGTTTCGGTTTTAAACAGCCTTTCCTATGTCAGCAAAATGAAAGAATTTGAAGTGCCTGCTGAGCTGCATGTTTTTCCTGTGGGACACCACGGCATGGGCTTGGGAAGCGATATGGTGTATGCAACGCCTGAAACCGTTCCGTATTATGAGTATATTTCTGTTTGGGGAGAGCTGCTGATTCGCTGGATTCGCTCCTTATAGAATGTTTCTTGTGAAACACGGAGGGTCGTTTTTGGCATTAGAAAGGGGCTGCGGCAAAACAAAGTTGTTTTTGCCGCAGCCCCTTTCTATTTAAACCCCGCTATAGGCTGAAAAGCCGCCATCCACGGGAATGACCACACCGTTAACAAAGCCGGATGCTTCCTTTGAGAGCAAAAACAGCAATGTGCCAATGAGCTCTTCTGACTTGCCGAAACGCCCCATGGGCGTGCTGCGAAGAATTTTGTTTGTTCTTGGAGTGGGACTTCCGTCCTCGTTAAAGAGCAGTTTTTTATTTTGTTTTGTTACAAAAAAGCCCGGCGCAATGGCATTGCAGCGGATGTTTGTTTTTGAAAAATGCACGGCCAGCCATTGGGTGAAATTTGAAATGGCGGCTTTTGCTCCTGAATAGGCCGGAATTTTTGTCAGGGGAGTGTAAGCATTCATACTGGAAATGTTGATGATGCTCGCGTCCTCTTTTGTGAGCATATCCTGCGCGAACACTTGTGTGGGCAGCAGGGTGCCTAAAAAGTTCAGATTAAAAACCATCTCCACACCGATCTGGTCTAAATCAAAAAAGGTCTTCATTTGGCCCAGATCCTCCGGCGAAAAATATTCGTTATCTGTGGTGGCTTTGGGATTGTTACCACCTGCACCGTTAATTAAAATATCGCAGGAGCCCAGTTCGGACAACATTTCACGGTGGACGGCTTCCAGTCGTTCCTTATCTAAAACATTGCAGCCGTAGCCCTTGGCCATGCCACCGGCCGAGGTAATTTTTTCGGCGTTTTTCTTAACAGTGTCCTCATTACGGTCTAAAAGAGCAACACGTGCACCGGTTTTGGCAAGAGCCTCGGCGAACATGGAACAAAGCACACCTCCTGCACCGGTGATGACCACAACCTTGTTTGTCAGGTCAATTTGAAACGGTAATTTCATGGAATCATCCTTTCGTTTTATCAAGTGTTTCCCAGATGCCAGCCATATACATAGCCCCCAAAGCACGGTCATATAAGCCATAACCCGGCTTTCCGGTTTCACCCCAAATCATTCTGCCGTGATCGGGACGCAGATAGCCGGTAAAACCGCAATCGTGATAAGCTTTCAGAATTTCGACTATGTCTAAGGAGCCGCAGGCAGAAAGGTGGGCACTTTCTTCAAAGGAGCCGTCACCTAAAATTTTAATATTTCGCACATGGGCAAAATGAATTCTGCCCTTTGTGCCATATTTCCGTACCATAGCGGCATAGTTATTAAACCTAGCACAGCCCAGAGAACCACTGCAAAGGGTTAAGCCGTGATGCACATCGTCATATAAGCTTAAAAAGCGATCTATATTTTCTTCATTGGTGATAATTCGCGGAATACCGAATATTGACCACGGCGGATCATCCGGATGTATCCCCATGTTAACGTCGCACTCGGCGGCAACCGGAATTATTTCCTTTATAAAGTATTCTAAGT
>JAZOBC010000015.1:0-18001 GCA_045595795.1 Clostridia bacterium
GGACACCTTGATTAAAAGTCAAGTGCTCTGCCGACTGAGCTAATGGCCCATATGGCTGGGATAGCAGGACTCGAACCTACGAAATGCCAGAGTCAAAGTCTGGTGCCTTACCGACTTGGCTATATCCCAACATATCCCAAAACATAGATAATAAATTGGCTGGGATGGAAGGACTCGAACCCTCGAAATGCCGGAACCAGAATCCGGTGCCTTACCAACTTGGCGACATCCCAATATACCGAACACACGGAAGTTTTTCCGGAAACGGCAAATTTTATACATAAAAGAAAGTGGGGTGGGTAATCGGAGTCGAACCGACGACCTCTAGAGCCACAATCTAGCGCTCTAACCAACTGAGCTATACCCACCATGAAGCGAAAATGGCGCGCCTGAAGAGATTCGAACTCCTGACCCACTGCTTAGAAGGCAGTTGCTCTATCCAACTGAGCTACAGGCGCATAGAAAAACACTTGGAGCGGGTGATGGGAATCGAACCCACACAATCAGCTTGGAAGGCTGAGATTCTACCATTGAACTACACCCGCGAACACTGCCCGCACACATGCTGACTAAAGTATTATAGCAAGGAAATAGCCTTTTGTCAAGGCATTTTTTGAAAAAAGTTAAAAAATTTAGCTGAATCTTTAAAAAAACGGATTTTTTGGAAATTTATATAAAATACAGAAAAAATCATGAGAATATGCTTGCAATTTAATGGGGTGTGGTGTATACTGTTTATAGAGATAATCTTCAGGGCAGGGTGAAAATCCCGACCGGCGGTAATGGTTAATTCCGAGCCCGCGAGCCGAGAGGCTGATTTTGGTGTGATCCCAAAGCCGACAGTGAGCGAAAGCAAGTCTGGATGGAAGAAGAATGTTGGTTTAACCGTGTTGTTTTATCATGTATTCTCATTGCGCTGAAGATTGCCTTCAGCGCATTTTTTATTTTAGGAGGACACTATGAACCAAAAAACAAAAAAACTCACTGTGATTGCAATGCTTTGTGCCATTTCTTATGTGGTCATGTTAGTAGGGCGTATCCCCATGGTTATGTTTCTTAAATATGACCCTAAGGATATTATTATTACCATCGGCGGTTTTATGCTTGGTCCTTGGGTTGCTGCTGTTATTTCTGTCATCGTTTCTCTTGTTGAAATGGCGACCGTCAGTGGCACTGGGTTTTATGGGCTTTTGATGAATATTGTTTCGACATGCTCTTTTGCTTGCGCGGCGTCATTGATTTACCATAAAAAGCGTACCCTTACGGGGGCAGTCATCGGTCTTGTTTTGGCGTGCTTTGTGATGACGGGTGTTATGTTACTATGGAATTATTATATTACGCCTCTGTATTTACAAATGCCGCAAAGTGCTGTAGCAGCTATGTTAGTTCCGGTATTTTTACCGTTTAACCTGATTAAAGGCGCCTTGAATGCCGCAGGAACAATGTTGTTTTACAAGCCCATTATCACAGGCTTACGGCAAGCAAAACTTCTTCCTACGCCGAACAATTATAACCAAGAAAAACGGAAAAGAATCAGCATTGGAACAGCTGTTGCTTCTGTCTTTGTCATTATTTGTTTGGTTATGATTTGTTTTCTTATCTGGTAATTTATAAAATCCGTACGGGGCGTAGTTTTACGCCCCTTTATACTACAAAATTTTTCTAAAAAAACACTTGACAAAAATATTCTGCCGTGCTATAATGTATTTCTGTTGAGGACAATTACATAGTGTATGCACCTTTAGCTCAGCTGGTAGAGCACCTGACTCTTAATCAGGGTGTCCAGGGTTCGAGTCCCTGAAGGTGTACCAAACAAAGAACCACCTATACGGGTGGTTTTTTTGTTTGTATTTTTTAGTCGGGACTCGAACCCTGAGAGGGTTTTTGCGTTAGGAAAACAGTTCAGCGAACTGTTTTTAGCAAAAAGGTGCGAGTCCGGTACCAAAATGCAAAGCATTTGGGTGGGCGAGCCGATAAGACGCCGCAGGCGGCTGTGTCCCTGAAGGTGTACCAAACAAAAACCACCCAAGCGGGTGTTTTTTTGTCTGCGTAATGTGTTGTTTTTATAAGATGGTGCATATTTCATAAAAGGTTGTAAAATATTGTTTGTTTTCATAAATTGTCTGTTGACAGCTTTTTAGCGGGATTGTATACTATATATGAAAAATATATTGTGGAAATTTACACTCCCAAGAATGAAATGAGGCATAAAAATGGATTTTTGTCATGTTCCTAAGAAACACAGACCCGTTCCCTTTTGGTCGTGGAATGATACGCTGACGGTTGCAGAAACCGAGAGACAAGTTGCTGTTATGGACAGAGCCGGTCTTGGTGGCTTTTTTATGCATGCCCGATCCGGACTTCGTACAGAATATATGGGCGAGGAATGGTTTTTAAATATTGAAGCGGGCATCCAGGCTGCAAAAGAGAGAGGCATGTATGCTTGGGTCTATGACGAAAATGGTTGGCCCAGTGGCTTTGGAAGTGGCATTGTGAACGGTAAAGGAGAGCATAATCAGCAGAAGTATCTGCGCTATGATGAAAGCACGGAGCAGGATGCATACACCCTTTGTTTTATTGACGGAAAACGGTTTTATTATGAGGTGAATCCTTTTTATGTTGACACCTTAAACGGCCGTGTAACTGAGGAATTTATTCAAACGGTTTACGAGCCCTATTATGAAAAATTTAAGAATGAAATTACCGGGTATTTCACAGATGAACCGCAGATTTCCCGCAATGGTGTTCCCTGGAGTACCATTTTGCCGGAAGAATATGAAAAAGAATACGGCGATAGCTTACTACCGCATTTGTCGGAGATATTTTTTGATACAGGGGATTACATACAAACCAGAATGCGGTTTTGGCGGCTTGTTACCATGCTGTTTTCCAAAAACTACATGAAAAAGATTTATGACTGGTGCACCGAAAGGGGACTTCAGTTAACGGGGCATCTTGTTATGGAAGAAACGTTTTTAAGCCAACTGATTACGAATGGTGCCGTGATGCCTCATTATGAATATTTTACAATTCCCGGCATGGACAATCTTTGCAGAAACATCAATACGGAGTTAACGTCCTATCAGGTGGGTTCGGCGGCTCAACAGCTGGGGAAAAAGCAGGTTTTGTCTGAAAGCTTTGCTTTGTGTGGGCAAGGTGTTTCTTTTGAGGAATTAAAGGCTATTTATGAACATCAAATGGCCAGAGGTATTACCTTGCTGTGTCAGCATTTGCAGGGCTATTCCATGCGCGGAGCACGCAAGCGTGACTATCCGCCGGCAATGTTCTATCAACAGCCATGGTGGGAGCGGTATGATACATTTTGTGAAAGTCTTTCCAGAATTGGCATGATTCTTGAAAACGGCGCATGTGAATGCGACACCCTTTTACTACATCCCCAGACCTCGGCGTGGATTTTATTTAACAGCAAAAATGATGCGGAAATCAATGCTTTTTATGCTGATTTTAAAGATATTGTTTTAACTTTAGACAAAAAGCATGTTGCATTTCATTTGGGCGATGAAATCTTAATTGAGCGACATGGCCGTGTGGAGGGTGACCGCTTTATCATCGGCAATATGTCTTATAAAACGGTTGTAATTCCGCCACATATTCGATTCTTTGAGCATACTGAGAAGCTTTTGAAGGAATTTGAGCAAAACGGCGGCAAAGTGATTTCGCCTGATGAAGTCAAAGCGCAGACTGAGGTGATTGACACCCCCGATGTTTATTATACAAAACGTTGTTATGATGGGTTTGACGTATATTATTTTGTTAACTCAACCACGAGCGTTCAAAAGGCGAAGATTTTGAAAGGCTCTAAAATCATTGATATTACTTCGGGTGAGGTTTTACCCTTTGATGGAACCTTTACGTTTGCGCCTTATGAAAGTCTTTTGGTCATGGATGACGGCAGTGAGCCGGTGGCGCAAGAGAAAAAAGAGCTTACGCCCCTTTCCCTTTCAGGAGCATGGAAGATTAAAAGCGCAACCCCCAATGTGCTGACACTGGATTTTTGTGACTATTATTTTGACGGTGAATGCCAAGAGAAAAAAGGCTATGTTCTCAATATTCAAAATCGGGCAAATAAGCTGAAAAGACCTGTGGAGATTAAGCAGGTTTTCACTGTTAATGTTGAGTCTCTTTGCAGTGATTTATGCCTTGTTTGTGAAACACCGGAGCAATATCGGATTTCTGTGAACGGACAGAAGGTTTCGTTGCCTGCTGCCCCTGAATCCTTTGTTGATTTATCTTATAAACAGATTCCCATTGCTGATTATATCACCCTTGGCGAAAATACCATTTGCTTAGAGTGCTCTTTTGCCCAAACTCAGGCTACATATGAATCCCTTGATAAGGCTATGATATTTGAAACAGAGCTCAACAAGCTGTCTTTTGATATGGAGATTGAGCCTTGTTACTTAATTGGTAGCTTTGGTGTCAAAATGAACGGAACTGTCACGCAATTAGAACGCGATGCCATTCGGTTTTGCGGGGATTTTGTTTTAACAGAGATGCCACGAGAAATTAGCTTGCAAAACATGGAGCAGCAAGGTTTTCCGTTCTTTGCCGGCAACATCACTTTAGAAAAAGAATTTATCTTAGAAGAAACCGACAAAAAAATTGCCTTTGACAAAAAAGGCGTGAACGCGGTGGATATCAAAGTGAATGGGCAGACCTTAAAAACCTTGCTTTGGACACCGTTTGAAGCAGACATCAGCCACGCCGTTTGCAAAGGAAGCAATGTGGTGGAGCTGACCATTTATAATAATCTGCGCAACATGATGGGTCCTCACCACTTAGAAGAGGGTGAGTGCTATGCAACCTGGCCGGGTACGTTCTTTAAGGAAAAGGAATGTGATTTGTGGTTTGCACATGATGATGCTTTGCCGTGGAATGATGGTTATTGCTTTGCTGAGTTTTCTATTTATGACGCAGAGTAGACAAAAAATGAATTAGAAATAAGATTGTGGAACTTTTTATAGTAGATCCTTAAAAACAATCATTTTAGCAGCGCATACCTTTGGTGTGTGCTGTTTTTATTATATAAAATGTTAATTTTTGTTTGGTTTTATAAATTTTGTTTGTTGATGATGCTTCCACAAGATGGTATACTATATAATAGGGATTTATGTTTGAAGCTTTTGAGAAGAAAACATAAAGAGATATGATTGAGTTTTCTATTCATGATATTATGAGAAAAATAGCTGGAGGAAGAATGATGAAACTTTATGTAGCTTATCCTTACCGCAAGGATCAAACCTTTTTAACAGAAAAAGCCAAAGCGTATTTAAACGAGCGTTTTGATGTTGTTTATTCGGAATATGACCGCAATTTGTCAGGTGAGGAATTGGCTGAGCAGGCAAAGGATTGCGATGCAGTCATCACGGGATGGGGTCAGTCCACTATTGATTACAACATGATTAAAGACACTAAAATCAAAACCATTGCTCATCTTGGGGGCAGTGTGGGTGCCTTGGTGGGAGAGGGTCTTTATGAAAACGGAATCAATATTTTAAGCGGCAACGAGATTTATGCCGAGTCTGTTGCAGAAGGCACCATCGCTTACATGCTCATGGGTCTCAGGCGCATTCCTACATACATTGAACATGTCAGAAACGGTGGTTGGCACGGAGACGGCTTTTTCACAGAGGGTCTTTTAGATCAGACGGTGGGCATCATCGGTATGGGTGCTATTTCAAGGTATTTAATTCCGAAGCTGCATATTTTCAACGTGAAGATTAAAATATATTCAGGTCACAAAATTGATGAGGCATATTTAAAAGAGCACAATGCCGAGCAGGTTTCGCTGGAAGAAATCTTCTCGACCTGCAAGGTTGTCAGTCTGCATTCAGCGCATACACCCAAAACAGAGGGTATGATTGGCAAAGAATATTTCGATATGTTGATGGACGGTGCTTTGTTTATCAATACGGCAAGAGGACCGATTGTGAAAGAGAATGAAATGATTGAAGCGCTCAAAACCAATCGTTTTCGTGCGGTTTTAGATGTTTATTGCCGTGAGCCTTTAGATGACGACAGTCCCTTGAGAACTCTGCCGAATGTTTACAGTGTACCGCACATGGGCGGGCCGACGCTTGACAGACGTGAAGTGGTTACCATGCGACTTGCGGACAACATTTTAAAGCTGGAAAGAGGAGAATTTGCAGAGCTTTTGGTTTCTCAAAGCATTGCCCGGAGAATGACTGCACAACCCTGATGCAAAAGGAGAAATAAATATGCAAATAAAAAGAAAGAACGTTGTGTTTGCCAGCCTCATTTTGCCATATTTGTACATATTGTTGGTGCTGGTTGCAGTGTGGATCGCGTCCAGTGTTTACGTTACACACAGCAGCAAGGAGAAACTTCTTTCGCTGTTTGAGAACAACGTTAAAGGGCATGCCAGCGTGGTTGATGCAACGCTGCAGCAAATTGAAACGGAAGTGCTGAATATTTCTGAAAATGAGGTTTTTCGCGATTTCTGCAAAGCGGAACAGCTGACACATGCTGAAAAAATGAAGTATCTTGGAATATTTTCCTCCAACTATACATTTTCTGACGTTGTAGATATATTTTATTTGTATAGCTATGCATCGGGAATTGTTCTGGATCAAGGCTCAACGTATAACAGCCTTGAAGACTTTTACCGCTATGGATGTACCATAGAAGGCATCTCAAAAGAGGAATGGGTTCAAATGGTTCGTAGCGGTGCCTGGGCAAGCGGTTATACTCGTCAGAGAGTTAAACCCCAAATGTATTACTTAGGTGGGAATGTTTTATCTTTTGCAAGCATGATACCGCTGGAAAATCCGCAACGAGCGTATGGCGTTGTTGGAACTCTCATCAACGAAAAGTCGTTGCTGGATGTTTTTTCTAATCTGATCGATCCGGGGGACGGTGCGGTCTATGTTTTTAATGCACAAAACGAGGTTATGCTTTCAAGCAACTCCACCTTTGATCATGAGAGCAGTATTTCGGTTCAGTCGAATGAAAAAATTAAGAAGTTCCGTATGGGCGGAAAGGAATATTATTCGTTCAAGTGCTCCAGCCAATATCGCCATTGGCAATATGTTGTTTTTGTCAGCAGCGATTATGTGCTTCGCGATATTGCGTTTGTGAACATCATTGTTCATACGATTAACATTATTGCGATTTTAATCGGTCTGCTGCTTTGCATCCGTTTGGCATCTAAAAAGACTACCAGTCACCTGCAAATGATGGATCTTCTGGGTGTTCAGGCAGATGCCCCTGTGAAACAGCTTGGCTTTAATGAAATTGAGTATTGGAAGCCTTATGTCAATGATATTATTGATGAAAAAGAGACCATGAAGGATAAACTGATGCACTTTAGAGAGCATGAAAGAAAGGATATTCTTCACATCTTGATTGCAGAAAATCATGAAAATGAAAAAGAGGTCCTCAAGCTGATTCAGGATGCCCAGATTGAGTTCTTATGCCAGAAATTTATGATTTTGGTTTTAAGAGGTCAGGCTATTTATCACATTGATGCTTTGCATAACCGGAACAGCTTCTATAAGCAGGTGATTGATAAATATATTGCCGAGGGTGTTTATATTCACATGTATGCGGCAGATTCAAAAACAACGGTGGTTTTGTTAAATTACGATATGGATACCGTTGAAATGCAACTGCATTTAAAAGAGCAGCTGATTAAAATGAACCTTGAAGTTTTTTATCGTTATCATTCTAAAGTCGTGATTGGGTTGGGAGAAGAAACACAGCTTTTGAGTGAGATTAGCAGCTCTTATCTGCAGGCACTGGAAGTTGTTCGCTATAATGAACTGATGGGTTCAGGCAGCGTTATGTATTACAGTGAGCTTTCGCAGGAACAAGCGCTGTATGATTATTCTGTTGAATTTGAAAACAGATTTATCAGAAGCATTTTAAATGGCAATATTGAAAGTGTTCAGCAAATGATTGATGAAATTTATGAAAATAATTTCGAAAGAAGAAAGCTGACGGTTAAGAGAATTGAAGAATTGTTTGGCGAAATTTCATCATCCCTCAACAAAGTGAAGCAGGCGAGTTCCCAGGATGAAGAAATCATTCCGTATTCCATCAAGGACTTTACGGTAAGCTCGTTCTTTGACTATGTCCGGGATTTTGCTTATTCCATGTGTGAGGAAGCCAAGCAAACGCGCGAACTCAATGACATGAATAAATTTGGTGATGTCATTCGTTATGTCAATGAGCATTATGACGATTCTAATTTGTCATTAATCAGCCTGGCTGAAAAGTTCGGCTTTAAGGGTGTTTCATATATATCCCGTGGCTTTAAGTATTTTATAAACGAAAACTTTTCATCCTACCTTGAGAAAATTCGTATTGAAAAAGCGGGAGAGTTACTTTTAAATGGCATGAAAATTAAGGAAGTCTATCAAAAAGTAGGATATATCTCAGATGTATCCTTCCGCAGAGCATTTAAGAAGCGTGTTGGGTTGTCTCCGACGGAATTTGTCAGACAATCCGGAAAAGCATAATTATTTTGCAGGCAAAAACCTATTATGGGTGTGTTTTGATAAAAATCTCCTGCAAAAGGTCAAATTGTGTATGGTTTTTCAAATATTGTTCATTGTGCGTTGATTTTATTTATGCTACAATACAAAATAAGAAAGAAGCATAAAAAATAACCCAAAAAGGAGAGAAGTAAGGCAATGAAAGCAAAAAAATTATTATCTATCTTATCAGTTGTGTTAATTGTATGTATGCTTTGTTCAGCGTGCGGCAATTCGGGCACTGAGGAAACCCACAAGGGCACGTTGGAGGTTTCGGGCGAAAATGAATTTCCCATTGTAAAAGAAAAAACCTCTCTGAAAATTTTTACACCTAAGCCTTCAGATGTTGAAGACATTGAAACCAATCTCTTCACTCAGTATTTAGAGGATAAAACAAACGTTCACATTGAATGGGATTTTGCAGCCGGCGATGTTCGCCAGGCAATTAACATCAAGCTTGCCAGCGGCGACTTTTCTGACATTTGGCAAGGCTATGGTTGCTCCATTGCAGAACAGGCTTCTTACTATGAGCAGGGCGCATTTATTGATATTACGGGCTTGATTGAAAAACATGGCTATAATATCAAAAAAATGTTTGAAGAAAACCCCGAATACGAAAAGAATCTGCATCACATGGGTGATGTCATGGTTGGTGTTCCCCTGGCTGTGAATGACTTTTCCGAAGAGGCACCCTACAAAATGTGGGTATATGGCCCCTGGATGGAAAAACTGAATGCTGAGCTGCCTACCACGACAGACGAATTTTATGAACTCTTAAAGAGATTTAAAAACGAAGACCCCAACGGTAACGGCATTGCAGACGAAATTCCTCTGGCAAGCCGCAACATGCTGGGTAACCCCAACACTTTTGATACATATATGATGAGCGCATTTACGCCCTGGAGTCCCTACGGTTTATTTAACGATAATGGTAAAGCTGCTTTTGCGCCCATTACCGAAGGTGCCAAAGAGGGTATCCGCTGGATGAGAAAGCTGTATGCAGAAGGTCTGATTCATCCGGATTCCTTTACTATGGACCGTAACCGTATGACGGCGCTTACAGAAAATGATGTGCCCATTTTGGGTGCTGCTGCCTCTAAGTGGACCACACAGTTTGGTCTAGCCGGTTCAGAGACCGGACGTGTGAATGAATATATCGCCATTCCGCCGCTGAAAGGTCCGAACGGCTTCTGCTTTACGCCTGGCGGAGCAGATTCTACGAGCGGTTCAAACGGTTGGTACTGTATCACTACAGACTGTAAAGAACCCGAAGTGGCAATCAAGTGGATTGACTATTTCTATTCTGAAGAACAATATCTGATTAACCGCGGTCCTTTTGGTCTCAGAGTAGCCAACGAGGGCGAAATCGGATATGATGGGGAACCTGCAAAGTTTGCCATTGATGAGCACGAGGGTGCCGCTGACATCACCATGCAGAATGATCGTTGGCCTACCTCTGCTGGTGCTTACTGGTCACTGGAAAACTCCATCAAAACCCAGAACAACACGTCAGATGCAAAGCGTCAGCAGAATTCTTATGATGCATATCTTCTGTATAAACCTTATATGAAAGCAAATGTTGCTTACACCGACATTCGTGTTAGCTCAGAAGATGCCGATGATTATAATGAGCTTCGTACTTTGATGCAAAACGCATGGAACTCGGGTTTTGCAAGCTTCATCATCGGTGAAAAAGATATTGACAAAGATTGGGATGCTTACGTACAGAATTTCTATGATTTAGGCCTTGAACGTTACTTGGAAATCTGCCAGAAGCATATTGACCAGACCAAATAAACAAGCATGCTCAGCATGCGAGGTTTTGTGAAGAAAGATTTAGCAGCATGTATCAGGAACCATTCCTGATACATGCTTCCCCCTGAAAGGAAGGAACCTATGTTGCAGAGGAAATTAACAAAAATTAGCAGAATAACAAAAGAAGACAGAAAAACCTGGTGGTTTAGTGATATTAAGGTAAACTGGCAGCTTTATGTCATGTTTCTTCTGCCACTATTATACATTCTTATTTTTAAGTACGGTCCCATGTATGGGGCGCGTATGGCGTTTTTGGACTATTCTCCAAGAAAAGGCTATGGCGGTAGTGAGTTTGTAGGACTTGCTAATTTTATTCGCTTCTTCAAATCGCCTGTGTTTTTCTCTACAATCAAAAATACGTTGGCGATCAGTATCTATTCACTGGCTATTTCCATACCGTTTCCCATTATTCTTGCGATTTCTTTAAACTATTTAAAGAACCAAACATTCAAAAAAACGGTTCAGATGGTAACCTACATGCCCTATTTTCTTTCAACGGTTATCATTGTCGGTATGTTGCAGTTGGTTTTCAATATGCAAGCCGGTGTGGTGAATAACATTATTGCTTATTTTGGTGGTTCAAGAATCAACTTTTTAGGCTTTTCGAAATATTTCCGCTCCCTGTATGTCTGGTCAGGCGTTTGGCAGGGAACGGGCTGGGGCTCCATTATGTATATTGCGGCGCTTGCCGGCGTTGACCCGCAGCTTCATGAAGCTGCGATTATTGTCGGCGCCAACAAGGTCAGACGTGTTTGGCACATTGACCTGCCCTGCATTGCTCCTACTGTGGCAATTATGACAATTATGAACATGGGCTCTATTTTGCAGGTTGGGTTTGACAAAACTTTCTTAATGCAGAATCCTACGAATCTTGAAATTTCTGAGGTACTCAGTACCTATGAATATAAAATTGGTCTTGGCGGCGGTGTTCCGACCTATTCCTATCCGGCAGCCATTGGTCTTTTTACTTCGGTGGTAACTTTTGTGATGGTTATGGTATCGAATAAAATTTCCAGAAAATTGTCTGATACAGGCTTGTGGTAAGTTTTGGAGGAGAAAAAATGAGAAAAAGACATATTATGGAAACCAGAGGCGACCGTGTTTTTGACATTGTAAATAACTGTTTTGCGCTTTTGTTTTTACTGATAGTGGCCTATCCGCTGATTGTTATTATATCCTCGTCGTTTTCTGATGCAAAGGCTCTCATGGCGGGTAAAGTATGGCTTTGGCCTGTTGATTTTACGCTGGCAGGCTATAAAGCAGTTTTGCATCATAAAACCATTGGCCTGGGCATGTATAACTCTGCAGTTTATACCATTGTGGGTACGGTTGTGAACATGTTTATTACGATTTTGGCAGCCTATCCCTTGTCCCGCAAAGACTTCACCCTGCAAAAGCCTTTATCCTTGCTTTTGGCATTTACCATGTGGTTTAACGGCGGTTTGATTCCCACCTATATGCTGGTGAAAAACCTGCATTTGTTTAACACATTGTGGGCAATGGTTCTGCCGACGGCGATGAGCGTTTGGAACATGATCATTCTGCGTACCTATTTCCAAAGCAACATTTCAGGTGAGTTGCTTGAATCGGCGAAGCTTGATGGCTGTGATGATTTTAAATATCTGCTGAAAATCGCCATCCCGCTCTCCAAACCGTCGCTTGCGGTTATTACTTTATATTACATGGTAGCGAACTGGAACGTGTTCATGAATGCATATTTATATTTGCAGGATTCAGACCTGCATCCCATTCAGGTGGTTATGCGCCAAATTCTGTTGCAGAATACGGCAAATGAAGACATTCCACGAGATGCACTGTCTGACACAAAGGCTCAGCTCATGAGCGAGCTGCTGAAATATTCAACGGTTATTATTGGTTCGTTGCCTATGATTATTGTATATCCCTTTGTTCAGAAATACTTTGTTAAGGGTATTATGATTGGTGCTGTGAAAGGTTAAAGATTTATAAAAAAAGACTCATCTTCCAATGAGTCTTTTTTTGTATAAAGAAACCCACGCTAAGCCTTCGTGGTTCAATAGAGGTTAACCGATGAACAGAAATAAACAGTATAAACACGAGTAAAGTTATCAGTATCGTACAAATGAGAAATTTACCGAGAAATTCAATGTAAGTAACCCATTTATGAATAATAATTGTATGGCTGGCAGGCTAATAAAAAAAGCGCACTTGTGCGCAGTCGGTAAAGAGTAGGGTTATGCCCGAAAACGAAAAACCACCCGCTCAGCGGGTGATTTTTCATTGTATTCTTTTTTTATTTTGCTTGAATACTAAGATTTCCCAGCAGACCGGAAGGCGCCTGATAGCCTTCTAAGGTGTTTGCCAGGGTGTTATAAACCGTTACATCTAAGCGGTGCTGATGGCTCATGTTTCCCAGCTCTATGGCATAAGGCGGATAAATACACTTCTGTGGCGCGCTGCCGTCGACTGAGACAGAGAGCATATCGCGCACATTTTCTGCCTTTAGCACGGCAGAAGAGAAGCGATTGTCTAACTCTGTAACGAAATGATAGGTAGCACCGCCGGAATAGAAGGGATGACCATAACGGCACCAATCATCACCTGCAGCTAATTGTGTGGTGCGGCTGCTGAGAGTGACAGTTGCTTTTTCGGGGATGTAGCGGTCTAAGCTATATTGATTATAAATCACTTCATAAAACGGATTTTCTGTGCTGATGTCAACATCAAATTCACCTGCGAGAGACATGAGTTCCCAAGCTTCAATCACGCCGGCTTTTTCTATGGTTATGGTGTATTCGCCGGGGGTGGAGCAGGGGAGCGCGAAGCATTGATAGCACTCGTCGCCAATAATTTTTTCTGATGTGACCGTTAAAGGCTCTCCGTTTAATTTAACCATGTTAATTTTTTTCAAAGCAGTGCTTGCAACCAAAAGATTCAGGCCTTGAATCTGGTTGTCTACAATGGTATATGTAAAGTACATGGTTTCTTGCTTGGTACTCTTGGTAACTGCATTGCCATTCGAATCTTTCCACATTTCCAAGGGAACAATATTTTCTTTTTCCCAGGTAACCGGCACAGCATCAACCAGTGCCAACTGCTCACCATTGGCAGATACCTTGGGGCGATATTCAATCTGACCATTTTTGCTAAATACGGCAATTTCACCACATTCAAGGGAAACGGGATAAGATGCACCATGAAGGGTCAGCGTGCCGGAAATGGGCTTGCCGTCTTCAATGTTTGCAAGAAGCACCAACTCCTGACCATCACCCAGCAAACGACACATAAAGTGCGGGGAACCTTCACCACTGTAGGATATATTACAGGGAACGAGTTTGCCTAAACGGGAAATTTCACTCGGTGAAAGAACGGTTATGCCCATTTCTGCCAACTCCTGCATTACAGCATCGCTCAGCGGACTGCCTGCGTTAAACAGCACGGAAAATGCACTCTTGTTGGCTCTGATTTCCGTCAGTCCGGCAATCACATAGCCGTAGGGGAGACGGTTAAGTTCGGCACAGAGGTTAAAATATGCCTCTGTGTTGTCGTGGCGCAACCAAACATCCTCTGTGAGGTCTAAAACAGCTACTTTTGTGTTATACTTGCCACGCGTTGCATAGAAAACGCAGGTCGACAGCATGTCATTGAGCTCTTTTGTAGCAAAGCTTAAATGGCTACGGGGCGAAAAATCCGGCGGCGCAAAAAACTTTAGCTCGCCGCAAAAACGATGGTGGTAAGCATGGGGCACAATAAAGGTGATGCCCTGCATAATCTGCCAAGCGGCAATTTCGCGCAGATTCTGCGGTGTTGCGCCCCAGTTGGTGGCGGCAAACATTTCGCACAATGCACCCTCTTTGTGATATAAAAATGCACTGGAAGCCGCCTGTTTTGTACGTAAATCGCTGACAACGTTGCGGAAATCGGGGTTACACACAAAAGCATTGTCGCCGCCCCAGGATGATTTGGGAACCCAGTAGTCATCCTGACGCATGTGTCGGCCGCCGTTGATTTCTAAAAGCTCCTGGTCAGTGCCGGGATAACTGCTGTTTTGTTCCATTGTAATGGCTCTGCCCTCAGTAAAGGCTGAGCTTCTTGGTGCAACATCCATGGGGAAGGGTGCCGTATCGCTTGTGTGGAAGGAATATTTTAGTCCATGTGCCTTGCACCACTCATAATTTGAGCGGAACCAACTCTGATACAGCTCTCCGGCGTGCTGCCAATAGTCTGCTGCCTGCGGGATGCTTTTTTTGCTGAGAATGTCAGCCAAATAGGGGGTAATATCATAACCGAACTTGTCGGCAAAGCTTTCGGCAAAGTTTTTAGACCATGGATAGTATTCTTTCACGGGGAAATCGGGCCAAAAAACCCGAAAACTAACCCGACGATTGTCAGCATCGGAGAAAAAGCCTTTGATGGTTTTGCCGAAATGCTCACCCACTTCACGCAGGTAAGCTTCATAAACCAGCTTGTGAAATAGCTCTGCTGTTTCAGAGAGCTCAAAAGCAGGAAATCCCCAGGGCACTTCCTTCACCGAAACGTTGCCGTCTTCGAGTGCAATGCGCAGGGGTGTTAATTCCGGATATTCTTCCTTATTAATACGACCGCCCACATCTCCCGGCGGAAAGTTAAAGCCATCGTTAATCCACAATGACAAATCGAGTTCGCCACAGACGCGGACAAAGGTTTTCACCATGTCAAACCAAGCTTTAGACAGATATTGCTCGGCGTTAAAACCTGATTCCGGCTTGTTAAACAGAATGAGGCCTCCGAATCCATCATCTTTCAACTGCTTCAAGGAAGCGTAAACGGCCTCGTAAGATAAATCCTTTTCCTCTGTTGTTGTAATGAAGTAAAAAGGAATGGGACGAAAACTTTTCAGGTCGTTTTCAGAAGGCATACAGTTTTTTTCGTTCATATTTGTTCCTCCCAAATATTGCGTCATTTAAAATAATTGTTTCCTTTGTATATCATAGCATAAAGAGAGGGACTATGCAACGAACAATTTTATAGGTGCGATTATAATTTGACTTTTTCCGTTCCCTACGATTCCGATCAAGCCCAAAAGAAAGCCTTCCTTGTGCAATACCCATTCTGGGCACGCGAGGGAGGTGGGTTTGCGAAGCAAACTCGGAGGGATTGTAATTGTGAAAGTAACAATATTTCCTCAAAAGTAAAAGTAGAAAAAGACAACCCCTCAGTCTCACTGCGTTCGACAGCTCCCCTTACACAGGGGAGCCTATTTTTCGGGCAGGAGCAAGCCCTCTGCCCTACGCGTGTACGTCCATGCGTTATTTGTGTAGGGGATGATGCCTACATCGTCCCGTTACATTTATATAAAAAACATTTTTTGCGGCAAAAAGCGTAATCTCGCCCGCAATGCCTTAATCATGCGCTTTTTCCGTGATTACTGCGTGTTTCCTCTACAAAAATCGTATGGTTTAGCAAATTTTGTTCGTTGACTGGGCAGGCGTGCTGCGGTATGATTACTATAGGTGATTTTATGGATTCATGGCTGGACTCTCGAGGCGAAGGGACCCCTTGCTGTGAATGGTTAAAAAGATTTTTTAATAAAGGAAGGAAGAGAGAACATGAAAACAGTTAGAAAAGGCTATTCTTTCTTGGCGATGGTTCTGACGCTTGCAATGCTTATGAGCATGGTTTGCATGCCGGCATCTGCAGCTACCACACTGACCCCGGCAGATACAACGCTGCTTGCTCCAAAGAGCGGTCAGAATACATACATCGCTTATGAAGAAACACTTACCACAACAGGCACAGTTCCTGCCGGTGTTTACACCGTGGGCAACAAGCTTGTGTTAAACGGTAGCGAAATCACAGGCGGCGGCACCTTCACAGTGAACGGCCAAAGCGTGACACTGGCAAACACCGTTTACCATGAAGATTTTGAAGATTTGACAGAAGGCGCAGCAGTTACAACTTCGCCGATTGCTGCAAGCACTTCAACCGGTACAGTTGCCAAAGAGACAAATGGTAACCAGTATGCAACCGGTAATGTTGTGTGGAATGAATCAACACTGTATCAGATTGATTTAGGCACAGCGGCTCAGAATGCAAAACGCCTCACAGCGAAAATGAAGGTTTACTATGAGGATACAGAATATACAGCGACCTTTAAAGCTTATGGCGGTGCATCGGGCAACGAACTGATTTACCAATTCGGTCCAAGAGCACGCCTTCAACACTTGATGACGTACTATAATGCAGAAGGCAGTTATGTATCAGCAACATCTGTCGGTCCGCGATTTGTAACTGGCTGGAACGATGTACAGATTGATTTTGATTTTACCGAAGGACGCGGCAAATACAGTGTCGCGGTAAATGGTACAGCTGGTCAAACCAATTATCTTGCAGCTTCAGCTAATGCCACTTATTTGACAAGTCTACAAATCGGTATGAAAGTTGACGATGTTGAAATTTATTCAGGTACACCTTGCGGTGACATTTTCAGTTTTGTTGGCTCTGAGAGCATTTTGGCTCCCAAGGCAGGCAAAATTGCACAGCTTGATTACAAGGTTGTGGATTTAGATGGCAATTCGGTTAGTGGCGTCACCTTATCTTCCACGAATCTGCCTGAGGGCGTTGCCATTGACAACAACAGCCTGCTTGTTTATGGCTCTAATGTAAGAAGTGGAAGCTTTACCTTAAAGGCAACCGGTTCAAACGGCACGGTTTATGGGGAAAAGACAGTGACAATTCAGCCCACTGTTTATTATGAAGATTTTGAAGATCTGCAAGAGGGCGCAGCGGTTACAACATCACCCATCGCTGCAAGCACTTCACCCGGTACGGTTGCCAAGGAGGAAAATGGCAATAAGTATGCAACCGGTGACCTTGTATGGAACGAAGGAAAGGTTTATCACATTGATTTAAGCAATGTAGCACAGAAAGCGAAATATCTCACAGCTAAAATGAAGATTTATTTTGAGGGCGGAGATTGGAACGCAACCTTTCATGCTTTTGGCGGTGCATCAGGTACAGAACGGATTTTTCAATTTGGTCCGAGAAATGCCGGTTCCCACTTAATGACATATTATAATGCGGAAGGTGCTTATGGCTTGGTAATGGGCGGAGTAGCCTTTTCTGCCGGTTGGAACGATATGCAAATTGATTTTGATTTTACCGAAGGACAAGGTAAATACAGTATTAAGTTAAACGGTAATGCCGGTCCTACCAATTATCTTGCAGCTTCAGCCAATGCCACTTGTCTGACGACGCTTCAAATTGGCCTGAAGGTTGACGATATTCAGATTTATACCGGTAAAGACTATGTATCTCCCTATGCATTAAACGGTTCTGAAACCTTAGTCATTCCTGAAGAGGGTAAATTCAGTAAGATGCCTTACACCGTAACAGAGGATGGCGTAGCGGTGAATGATGCAATTCTTTCACTTTCCAAAGCCGTTAACGGCGTGAAAGCGGAAAACAACGCGCTGATTCTTTCCTCCGCTGCTGAGGCAACCTCCTTTACCGTGGTTGCTAAAAACGCAAGCGGCAAGATTTATGGCGAAAAAACCGTTACCATTGTGAACCCGAACTTTATCAGCGCAGGTAAAGATTACACAACGGCAACAATAGCAGCTCCTGTTACGGTTAACCTTGGCGGTGCTGCTGCAAACTGCAGCACAGTAACCTTAAAGGGACAATATAACTGGGATGGAACATCAGAAGGT
>JAZOBC010000016.1:0-9420 GCA_045595795.1 Clostridia bacterium
TGCCGCGCCGTTATGGAAACGATTTATGGAAAACAACAATTAAGTCATTGTAACTTCTTCATTTCATAAAGTGAAAAATCCGCCATGTGGCGGGGTTTTATTTATGGGTGATGGTTACATTTTGCTACTGTCCTACAGAAAAAAACACCGAAGAACAATCTTCGGTGTTTTTTTATTTAAGTAAGAACTTACTTTAAGGTTACTTTTGCGCCAACTTCTTCAAGCTTAGCTTTGATGGATTCAGCGTCTTCTTTGCCGATACCTTCCTTCAGAATCTTGGGAGCGCCATCAACAGCGTCCTTAGCTTCTTTCAGACCCAGACCGGTGATTTCACGAACAACTTTGATAACCTTGATTTTTTCAGCGCCAGCATCAGTCAGCTCAACGTCGAAAGAATCTTTTTCTGCACCAGCATCAGCAGCGCCGGGTGCAGCAGCGCCAACAACTGCAACAGGAGCAGCAGCGCTTACGCCAAATTCTTCTTCAATAGCCTTTACCAATTCAGATAATTCAATAACGGTGAGAGCTTTAATCTCTTCAATTAAAGCAGCAATTTTTTCGCTCATTGTATTTTCCTCCTAAAATTTTAATTTGTAAAATTATTTTTTGTTTTAAGCAGTTTCTTTCTGTTCTTTAACAGCATTGATAGCTCTTGCCAAACCTGCAATTGTAGCATTCAAGCCACCTGCCAGCATAGCATATAAGGTATCTTTTGAAGGAATTTTAGAAAGAGCAACAACTTCTTCCAAAGACATTGCTTTACCTTCCATAAAACCAGCCTTGATTTCCAGATTGTCGTTCTTTTCTGCAAAGCCTGCTAACACTCTTGCAGGAGCAACAACATCATCATAGCTCAAAGCCAAAGCAGTAGGACCGTTCAAAACCTCGTCAAACTCTGTGTAACCAATACGGTTAGCAGCAAAACGGGTCAGAGTATTTTTAACAACAGCATATTCGATACCGGCTGCACGCAGCTCGTTTCTCAGCTTTGTATCCTCTTCAACGGTTAAACCACGATAGTCAACCATAACGCCGGCAACTGCTTTCTGCATTTTGTCAGCCAAAGTGTCAACCATCTGTTTCTTCTGTTCCAAAATCTTTTCACTAGGCATTTTCGTATTTCACCTCACCGTTCAGAATAAAATAAGGCTTTTCTCCGCAAACGAAGAAAAGCCTTTCATGCTTTCATAAAATGCTCTCCTCGGCTGGCGCTTTCGCATTATACCTTTTCAGGCACCAACTGTCTGCGGAAAATATTTAACTAACAAAGTTAGTATACCACAATATTATGGCATTGTCAAGCAAAAAATTAATCTAAAACTTTTGCCTGAGAGATTTTGATGCCGGGGCCCATTGTAGAAGCAACAGCACAGCTCTTAATGTACTGACCTTTAGCCGCTGCAGGCTTTGCTTTCACAATCGCTTCCATCAGCGCTTTGTAGTTTTCCAGCAGCTTAGCAGGACCAAAAGAAACCTTGCCGATTGGGCAGTGAATGATATTGGTCTTGTCTAAACGGTACTCAATTTTACCGGATTTGATTTCAGCAACAGCTTTTGCAACATCCATGGTAACAGTACCTGCTTTGGGGCTGGGCATTAAGCCTTTGGGACCCAACACTTTACCCAGACGACCAACAACACCCATCATATCGGGAGTTGCAACAACAACGTCGTAATCAAACCAGTTGTCGTTCTGGATTCTGGGGATGAGTTCGTCGCCGCCGAAGAAATCAGCACCTGCTGCTTCAGCTTCATTCAGCTTATCGCCTTTTGCAAACACCAGCACTCTGGCAACCTTACCGGTACCGTGGGGCAGAACAATTGCACCACGAACCTGCTGGTCAGCGTGTCTGGAGTCAACGCCCAGTTTAACGTGAATTTCAACAGTCTCGTCAAACTTTGCTTTAGCTGTTTTGGTCACCAGCTCAATTGCTTCGCTGGGATCATATAAATTGGTTTTGTCAACCAATTTTGCGCTTTCTTTATACTTTTTGCCTCTAAACATTTTGTTTTTTCCTCCTTTTGTGGTCTTGCAAGCTTTCGCTCTCCCACTGATTCAATCGAACTAGCGTCTTAGTCCTCAACAACAATACCCATGCTTCTTGCAGTACCTGCAATCATGCTCATAGCAGCTTCGATGCTTGCAGCATTTAAGTCAGGCATTTTCTGCTCAGCAATCTGACGTACAACCTCTTTAGAAACAGTTGCAACCTTAGTCTTGTTGGGAACACCGGATCCGCTTTCGATTTTAGCAGCTTTCTTCAGCAATACAGCTGCAGGCGGAGTCTTGGTGATGAACGAAAAGGATCTGTCAGCATACACTGTGATGACAACAGGGATGATTAAACCTGCGTCCTTAGCAGTCTTTTCGTTGAATTCCTTTGTGAACTGCACGATGTTGACACCATGCTGACCCAGTGCAGGGCCTACAGGCGGTGCCGGGGTTGCTTTTCCTGCAGGGATCTGCAGTTTGATGTAGCCTGTAATTTTTTGAGCCATTGTAAAAGTTCCTCCTCTTAAAAAGATGTGGTTTTGGCGAACATAGTTCTCCCACCCGACAACGGAAACCCGTTGTTAAAATAAAGCCAGTCGGCTAAATTTACTGTAATACTTCAATTTGTGAAAAGTCGAGTTCAACCGGTGTTTCTCTGCCGAACATAGACACAATCACACGAACAGACTGTTTCTCCATATTGATTTCGTCAACTGTACCAACGAAATCGGCCAGGGGACCTTCACAAACGCGAACGCTTGCACCCACGTCAAAGTTAACAGAAACGGTCTTACGTTCAATACCCATGGTGTGAACCTCTTCCTCTGTTAAGGGAACAGGCTTGGAGCCGGGACCTACAAAGCCGGTAACACCACGCGTGTTACGGATGACATACCAGCTGTCGTCGGTCATAATCATTTTTACCATGACATAGCCGGGGAAAACCTTACGCATAACAACTTTTTGCTCTGCGCCTTTGTTTTCAACAACTTCTTCCATTGGTACTTTGATATCTAAAATCAAGTCATGCAAATTACGGTTTTCAACCGATTTTTCAATATTTGCTTGTACTTTTTTTTCATAACCTGAAAAGGTATGCACAACATACCATCTTGCTTCATCAGCCATATAAATTCAAGAAACGGTTGCCGCTTCTTTCGCCTCCTTTATCAGAGTCGTTTGTAATTCTCATTACTTAAGAAACAGATTGTGAATGAATCCAAAACCGAAATCCAGTATTGCGATAAATGCACCAACTGCGATGATGGCTGCAATAACGATACCGGTATTGTTACGCACCTGCTTAAAGGAAGGCCATACAACCTTTTTCAATTCGGATTTGAGTTCACGGAAATAGCTGCCGATTCTTTTGGCTGCTCTAACAAAAATGTTAGCTTTTTTCTCGCTCATGATACTCTCCATTCCGCCGTCATGCTACGGCCATAAAAGCCTACACCCATCCTGCATGAAAAATGGTGGGCGTTCTGCCGACAATTTATTTTGTTTCTTTGTGAGCAGTATGCTTTTTGCAGAATCTGCAATATTTGTTCATTTCCAGTCTGTCAGGATCGTTCTTTTTGTTCTTCATTGTATCGTAATTTCTCTGCTTACATTCAGAACAAGCCAATGTAATTTTGGTTCTCATGTGTTTTCCCTCCTAAGATATATATGTTCCAATTTTTGCACAACAAAAAAAAGACCTTTTGTATAGGCACATTTTAATATATCATAACTTTTCCGGTTCGTCAAGAGTTTTTTTAAAATTTTTTCATTTTTTACGCCGGTGCTCTATTTTTCTTGATAGAACACCGGCGTTTCTTCCAATATATTATTCCATTTCAAACATGCCGGTATAAAGCTGGTAGTACTTACCCTTCTCTCGCAGGAGGCTTTCATGATCGCCGCGTTCAATGATTTCACCGTGTTCCAGCACCATAATGGCATTTGAATTTCTGACCGTGGACAGTCGATGGGCAATAACAAACACCGTTCTACCCGCCATAAGCTTATCCATGCCCTTTTCAATCAAGCCCTCTGTACGGGTATCAATTGAACTGGTCGCTTCATCTAAAATCAAAACCGGTGGATCGGCAACCGCCGCTCTTGCAATAGACAACAGTTGTCGTTGACCCTGAGATAAATTCCCACCGTCACCGGTCAACACAGTATCGTAGCCCTGCGGCAGGTGCATGATGAAGCCATGGGCATTCGCCAGCTTTGCCGCCTCCTCAATTTCAGCATCGGTGGCATCTAACCGACCGTATCGAATGTTATCGCGCACCGTTCCGGTAAATAAATGTGCATCCTGAAGCACCATAGAAAGCGAACGGCGCAGATCAGGCTTTTTGATTCTGGTAATCGGTATGCCATCATAGGTAATCTTACCCTCGGGCACATCATAAAATCGGTTAATCAGATTTGTGATAGTGGTTTTACCGGCACCTGTTGAACCAACAAAGGCAATTTTTTGCCCCGGCTTTGCATACAGGCTGATATCTTTAAGCACAGTTTTGTTTTCTTCATAGCCAAAGGTTACATCATCAAGTCGCACATCGCCTTTCACCTCGGTATAGATAAAGCTGCCGTCCGGTTGCGGTTGCTTCCACGCCCATAAACCGGTTCGGAGATCGCTTTCTGCTAAGCTTCCATCAGCCTGACGTGCTGCCCAAACCAATGTCACGTTACCGTTATCAACCTCAGGAGTTTCGTCGATTAATGCAAAAATTCGTTCTGCACCGGCAAGCGCCGTTAAAATGCTGTTAAACTGCTGAGAAATTTGGGTGATGGGCCGGGAAAAAGAACGCGTATATTGTAAAAAGGCACCAATGGTGCCGATATCCATCCTGCCGGCAAGGGTTAAAACCGCACCCAGCACCGCCGTCAGCGCATAATGCAGATAGGAAAGATTCCCCATAATGGGCATAAGAATATTGGCAAAAGAGTGTGCGTTGGTCGCGGCCTGGCAAAGAGACTCATTCAGTGCATCAAACTCTTCTTTAACCTGTTCCTCGCGCGAGAAAACCTTAACAACCTTCTGTCCTTCAATCATTTCTTCAATGTAACCGTTCACGCGACCCAGTTCCTGCTGTTGTCGTTTGAAAAAATAACCACTGCGGCTGCCGACTGTTTTTACCACAAACAACATAACCACCAGCATCGCAAGCACCAAAACAGTCAGCGTCGGACTGAGCACAACCATCATGACAAACACGCCCAAAACCGTTAAAAATGACGAGATGAATTGGGGAATGCCCATGCCCACCACCTCACGAAGGGTGTCTGTATCATTGGTAAAACGGCTCATCAATTCGCCATGGGTATGTGTATCAAAAAATTTAATGGGGAGCTTCTGCATGGCAGAAAACAAATCTGTTCGCACAGTTTTTAAGGTACGCGTCGCAATGGTAAGCATAATGCGGTTATAGCTATAAGCCGCTATCACACCGGCAAGATAGATGCCGCCCAACACACAAAGCATTGTGATAAAGCCGGACAAATCCACTTGCTCCTGTCCGATATAAGGCAGGATATAGGTATTAATAATCGGTTTTAAAAAGTAGGTACCGGCAACGTCGGCGCCTGCGCTGATGAAAATGAAAAGAACAACCAAGAATAAAAGCCATTTGGATTTACCCATGTAGCTGAGAATTCTCAGCAGGGTTTTCTTGGCGTCCTGAGGCCTACGTACGGGTCCACGCATCGCACCTCTGCCGGGACCGGCTCCAAATCTTGCCATTTACGCCACCCCCTTCTTCTGCGATTCATATACCTCGCGGTAAATCTCATTACTTGCAAGTAGTTCTTCGTGCGTACCAATGGCATTGATTTTGCCGTCATCCATCACCACGATTTTATCTGCATCACAAACCGAAGAAACACGCTGAGCGATGATAATGGTGGTGGTATCGGCAAGTTCCTCCTTAAGCGCCCCGCGGATTTTAGCATCTGTTGCCGTATCCACCGCGCTGGTGCTGTCATCTAAAATAATGATTTTCGGCTTCCGCAACAGTGCACGAGCAATACAAAGCCGTTGCTTCTGTCCACCGGAAACATTGACACCGCCTTGCCCTAAGGCTGTGTCATATCCATCAGGAAAGGACACGATAAAATCATGGGCTTGAGCCGCTTTACAGGCAGCAACGACTTCCTCATCCGTGGCATTGGGATTGCCCCACTTAAGATTTTCTAAAATCGTGCCGGAAAACAGCACATTTTTCTGGAGTACCATGCCCACCGCATCACGCAGGACAGAAAACGAATATTCCCGAACGTCCTTGCCTCCTACCAAAACGCGTCCGGATAAGACATCATATAAGCGCGGAATCAGCTGTACCAAACTGGTTTTCGAAGAGCCGGTACCCCCGATAACCCCCACTGTTTCTCCGGGATTGATGGTAAGGTTAATGTCTTCCAGATGCAAGTTTTCAGGATTTTTATCATAAGAAAAAGAAACATTTTCAAACACAATTGAGCCTTCTGCCACTTGCTCACTTGACGCTACATCGGGAACATCCGGCACCTCCTGCAAAACCTCATTGATACGGGCTACGGAGGCGCGCGTCATAACAAAATTAACAAAAACCATTGAAATCATCATGAGTGACATCATAATCTGCGTTACATAGGTAATGAAACTGATGAGCTCACCATTATCCATGGTGCCCACAAGCACCATGTTACCCCCAAACCACAAAATGGCAATAATGCAACTATACACCACCAGCTGCATCAGAGGCATGTTGCAAATCAGCACACGTTCAGCCTTGAGCTGGGCTTCTCGGAGTGCTTCAGCACTGTCAGCAAACTTGCGGTTTTCATAATCTTCTCTGACAAACGCTTTCACCACACGAATTGCAATGAGATTTTCCTGCACAGCACCGTTCATACGGTCGTAACAGGTTAGCATTTTTCTAAAACGAGGAAAGGCCATCAGCATGATGATTGCAAGCGCTGTTCCCAAAATGGGAATCGCGATAAAAAATATGAACGAAAGACGGTTGTTGATACCCGCCGCCATCACTGTCGCACTGATGAGCATAATCGGCGATCTGACAAACATACGAATCAGCATCATAAAGGTGTTTTGTGTGTTAGTCACATCGGTTGTCAGACGGGTGATGAGAGACGCTGTGCTGAATTGGTCGACATTCGCAAAGGAAAAGGACTGGATTTTGTGAAATACCTTTTGGCGCACGCCTTTACCGAAGCCCATCGCCGCCTTTGCCGCAAAGCGAGCTGACATGGCACCGAAAATCAGCGATAAAATTGCCATCATCACCATCATGCCACCGGTCTTCCAAATATAGACAATATCGCCGTTGGCAATCCCAACATCTATAATCTTAGCCATATAATAAGGAATGCGGATTTCTAAAAGCACCTCTAAAATGACGGTAATCGGTGCTAAAATAGAATAAAGCCGATATCCCTTCAGGCATGGCAAAAACTGTTTGAGCATGTGCTGCGCTCCTTTCGTCATATCACCGTTTTTCTCGAAAAAAGGCCGCTTTTTTGCGGCCGGCTTTGTTTAAGATTCTATCATTGTCATCAGCAGGTCAATCTGTTTCCGAAATTTTTCCGCCTTGGCTTCGCTGCCTCTGATTTGCATGGCATCTTCCGGACGCAAAGTCATAAATAACCCTTCGGGAAGTCCCTCAATTTGAGAAAAGGGTGCCAGTGTTTCAAGCGGAATTTTAATTTTTTCATCTGCCGCATGCCCAAAAGTATTCGGCAGTTCGGCATAGGTACCGACCAAACCTTCGCTGTCAAGGTAAAGATACATGGATTCATCCACAATCTGCAACGCACTCGCCGCAGTAGAAAGGGAAGCTATCAATTTGGTCTGATAAGCTGAATAAGCTTCCGGATCGCTTTTCATCATAGTCTCACTGAGCTGAACAGAATCAAGATCAATCAGCGTTTTCCCATCCTTATTGATGTCAAAGGAAAGTGTCTCTGCCGTGGTTTTGATTTCCTCAAGCATCTCAGAATCCACATAAAACTCCGTAGCAAAAATAATGGCAACGTCCGGTTTTGGAGAAAAAACCGTTGCTTTTAAAATAGAAATCACCGCAAAAATGGCGATAACCGCAAAAATAAAAGGGAGCTTATAATAATCTAAAAAATGTTGCCATCTTTGGCCCTTTGGCACCTCAGAGGGCTTATAAACATGATCTGCCATAATCATCCTCCTCACTTTCTTTCTATTATATATAAAATAATACCGATTGTCAAAGTAAAGTGATGTTTGTTTACAAAACAGTCATTTTTATTTTATGTAGTGTCAGTATTCCCCTATCATCTAAACGAAAAACAAAATACAAAGAACGATTGACAATTATGCCAATTGTGGTGTATACTATTGAAAGAACGTTTTTCGCATCAAAGCACAAAGGGAGATGCTATGAATACGCAATCCTCTTGTGTTATATAGATTTTCAAAAAGGAGAGACTGACATGAAAGTAATTAAATGCAAGAACTATGAAGAGTTTTCCAAAAAAGCTGCTGACCTGGTGGCTGCACAAATCCGTATGAAGCCCAACGCTGTTATCGGCCTGCCCACCGGCTCTACCGGCATTGGCATGTATGACAATCTGGCAAAGATGGATTTGGATTTTTCAGAGGTTACCACCTTTAATCTGGATGAATACCTGGGCTTAGAACCCACCAACGACCAGAGCTATTATTATTTCATGAATAAAAATCTTTATTCCCGCGTAAATTTAAAACCCGAAAACACCAACATCCCCAAGGGCGTTGGCGAAAACATCAGTGAAATGGCATTGGCCTATGACGCTAAAATTGAAGCTATGGGCGGAATTGACACCATGGTGCTGGGCATTGGCAACAACGGCCACATTGGCTTTAACGAACCTGCCGAAAAGTTAGATTCCAGAACCCACATTGTGGATTTGACTCCCGAAACCATTCAAGCAAATTCTCGTTTTTTTGCAAGCGCTGCTGATGTTCCTACCCAGGCTGTTACCATGGGTATGGGCAGCATTTTAAAAGCAAAACACATTTTGATGCTTGCCAGCGGCAAAAACAAGGAAAAGGCTGTCAGTGAAATGCTTGGTTGCGATGTTACCACCAAAAATCCCGCTACCCTGCTGCAGACACATCCCAACGTAACCGTTCTCATTGATTGCGGAAGCGTAAATCTGTAAAAATAGAAACAAAGCTGTGACAAAACGACACGTTCGAATTGTCACAGCTTTTTAATTTTTTCGAAAAATAAAATATTTTTAAAAAAACTCTTTACAAATATAAAACCCTGTGTTATAATAGTCAGGTACAAAAGCTTTATGCTTTGCTGTCTTAGCTCAGTAGGTAGAGCACTTCCTTGGTAAGGAAGAGGTCGGCAGTTCAACTCTGGTAGGCAGCTCCAAAAAAAGGAGGAGCACAAAGTGGTTTGGGGGTTTTATTT
>JAZOBC010000017.1:0-9815 GCA_045595795.1 Clostridia bacterium
CTTTGAAGCACTCTCTGCATGTGGTCTGCCCATCATTGCGGACTATGGTGCTGATTCTTGCATTCCATGTAAGCAGATGGCCCCAATTCTGAAAACCTTGAATGCTGAAATGCAAGGTAAAGCATTTATAAAGTTTGTTGACGTGTGGAAGTATTATGAAGCAGCAGCGAATGTGCCAGTGCAAGTCATTCCAACACAAGTGTTCTTTAATGCTGATGGAACACCTTTCGTTCCAAGTGATAAACTAGCAAAAGAAATTCAGTTTGATATGTACTCTCACAAAGATACTGGCGAACGCATCTTTACTGTTCATCAAGGAGGACTTACTGAGGAGCAGATGAGGGCAATACTGAAAGAGATGGGAGTGGAGTAAATGATTGATACTTGGCTATCGCAAATTGCCGAGATTATCGGAAACAATGTGTGGCTTGCTCCGTTTTGGGCACTCCTTGCAGGAGTTCTGACATCTGTAACCCCTTGCTCTCTTTCAAGTGTTCCGCTGATTGTTGGGTATGTGGGCGGTGTAGGCGAGAAAAACACAAAGAAAGCTTTTGGCTACTCTGCGGTGTTCTCTCTTGGTACAGCAGTCACATTCGTAACACTCGGCATAATCGCAACATCAGCGGGGAAACTGATGGGAACATCATCTCCTGTTTGGTATATCATTCTGGGTGTGCTAATGGTGTTAATGGTATTGCAAACATGGGAGATATTCAACTTTATTCCCCCCATGAACCTAATGGCTAAAAGCAAAAAGAGAGGATTTGTAGGTGCATTTATTGCTGGCATTCTCGGAGGTATCTTTTCATCACCTTGCTCGACACCTGTATTGATTGCTCTGCTTGCCATTGTCGCAGGCGAGGGGAATTTACCATGGGGTATCCTGCTAATGCTGTTGTATTCTATTGGTCACAGTACACTTGTGATGGTTGCAGGAACATCAATCGGTTTCGTGCAGAAAATCAATAGCAGTGAACGGTTTAAGACCACCGCAAAGGTCTTGAAAATCGCAATGGGTGTTGCTATCCTGCTCATTGGTCTGTATATGTTTTGGTTAGCATTTTAATTTCGTTATTTGGAGGTATTTGTTATGGCATTGTTCAATTTCGGAAAGAAAAAAGAAGAAAAGAAAGCTCCTGCTTGTGCTTGCAGTTGCGGTTGTCCCACCGAGGAAGCGACCCAAATTGTAAACGATTGCTGCGGAGAAGCAGTAAATGGTATCTGTTGCATTAAGGTGTTGGGGGCAGGTTGTGCATCCTGCCATCAGCAGTATGAATATGCAAAAGAGGCGGTTAAAAACATGGGACTTTCCGTAGAAGTCGAGTATATTACCGACATGGCAAAGGTCATGGAATACGGTGTTATGAGTGTTCCTGCTTTGGTGGTCAACGAAAATGTGGTTTCCATGGGCAAGGTGTTGAAGGCTTCGGAAGTAGAGAAATTGTTCAAAAAGCTGGGGTTTTGATATGGGCGAAAAGAAAAAGATTGCTTTTATCTGTGTTCATAACTCTTGCAGAAGTCAAATCGCAGAAGCACTCGGAAAGCACCTTGCAGGAGACAGATTCGATTTCTATTCAGCAGGCACAGAAACAAAACCGCAAATCAATCAAGATGCGGTGAGACTGATGAAAAAACTGTATGGCATTGATATGGAGCAGACTCAATTCAGCAAAACCATTGATAAAATTCCTGCTCCCGATATTGCCATTTCCATGGGATGTGATGTGGGTTGCCCCTATATCGGCAGAAGCTTTGACGATAACTGGGGATTGCCAGACCCAACAGGACAAAGCGATGAAATGTTTGCTGAGGTAATTGAGCAGATTGCAAGCAACATTAAAACATTAACAGTAAATCAATTTTGATTAGAACGTTAAACCCCAATTTTACGAACTGATCAGAAGAAAACAAACAACACGCAAAAGAGGGTTGCCGATGCGGGCAACCCTCTTTTGGGAATTAGTTATGGATTATAAGTTTTAGTAAGTAATAGTGATTTTTATATATCTATACTGTAAGTTCCCGTATTGGGAAACGCCTAGACTTGTAACAGCTATCTCTTGCTGTTAATTATATTATACACCATCGGCAGCAGCGAAAGCAAGAGATCCAGAACGGCGGTATTTGAGAAGCCACCATTCCATGCAATGCCCCCTTATTTTTGATCGATAAGGGCGAGCAGTTGACGGTCAATATCATCCACTTGCCGTTGCAGCCGTTCAATAGCTTTTATCAAGCCTTTGCGCCGTATCCGCAGATCGTCTTCCTGCGACAGATACCAACGCTTTCCAGCGTGGTCACAGTTATAGCAATCTTCCTCTGGGCAATCCTGGCACTCAACAGGCAGCGGATCAGCTTCTATCCATTCCATTGTAATACCCCCATGCAGTATTGGTATGTATAGTATAGGCAAATCTTTGCTAATATTCAAGTCGCATTTTTCGGGAGATAATATGTGTATCTATTCGGGAAGTGTGGTGTATGTCCGTGATCAGCTATGAGCCATTATGGAAAACAATGAAAGATCGGGGCGTTACCAAGTACACGCTGATTTATCAAATGGGCTTTAGCGCATACACGATCACCAACCTAAAGAAAAACAAAAGTATTACCATGAACACATTGGAGAAACTTTGTAAGGTTCTGCAGTGTACACCGAATGATATTATAGAATTTACGGAAGATTAAACGCCCCTGCAGCTGCAGGAGCGTTTTTCTTATCCTTTGCAATATACTTTATATAATGCTTCTCGTCCGTCCCCATGCCCTAATTCATGGGACACACGATCCCAGCACTTCATTTCCTCTTTCTTATCGGGTAAAGGCTCCGATCCTCTTTCCTCTTGCATACGCTCGGTGGCGTATAGCTTGCGGATCGTATGGGCGGTTTCCTTTGGGTACTTCTCGGACAATAGTTGTCCCTTTTCGTCCCTTGTATCAGCCATATAACGACGGATCGCCTTATCTATGGATTTTGCTTGTACTGTTGTCAAATAACCCTCTTGTGGGTGTCTATCAAGTAATTCCTTGAAGTATTCCAGATCCTTGTCCCTAAGGGGGACAGACCTTTCTTTTCCGTTCTTTGCGCCCTCGGTTGATACAAAGATTGTTTTCTTTTCCAGATCAATATCCTCTCGGCGCAGATGGGCAATCTCGTCTATTCTCAACCCAGCCCTATAGGCAATTTCAAGGGCATCTTTTGCAAAGGATCGGCTGTTTTCCATACGCTCACGAAGTTTCAAAAAATCTTCGTGGCTCATAGCCTTGTCCCTTGCTGCTTCTTTGGTTTCGGGGCGTTTTATGTCTTTATCGTAAAAATGTACCTTGTCCTTGCCAAACGCTTTTTGCGCTTGTTGTTCCAGATACTTTATTCTTGTAATATGGTTTTCAAGGGTTGCCTTTGTCCAATTTTCGGATCTGTCATTGATCCAGCTTTGTACATGGTCGGGAGTGATTTCTGTGACCTTTGTTATTTCGGGGTGGTTGTGGGACAACCACTTGGAAAAGTTCTTTGCTGTGTCCCTATATGCCGTTACAGTTTCATTTCCGTATAGTTCCCCAGGCTTATATGTACCAGCAGCCTTTGCGCTGTGCTTGCTTTGTCCTGTTCGGCTTGCTTTGCCTATGGCATAGTTAAATTGTTGTTTTATGCTACGGATTCGGTGTCCCCCTCTTCGGTTATTTTCTTATAGCAGAATAATGTTGCTTTGCAATCTCCAAGGGCGTTGTGGGCATCTTGATCCCATTTGTAATCATAGTAACGGGCGCAGATGGTCAATTTTTGCCATTTGTAGTCCTCAAAATAATCATTCCATTCGCCGTAGATCTCCGCAAATACTTCCATTACATCATAGATCGTTGTACTATTGGGGATCTCTATGCCCTTTGATTCTAAAAAGCTCAAATCAAAATAGGTATTATAGCCGATAATCATATCAGCAGAATCTATTATTTCTTGTATTTGTTTCTTGTAATGTCTAAAGGTTTTGCAATCTTGTACCATTTCGGGGCTAATGCCGTGTATTGTTTGGGCTTTTGTCCATTTCTTTTTACGGGTGGGTTTAATGTATTCATTGAATAAAACATCTCCGTCATAGCTTAATATGCTAACTTGCAGAAGTTCGTCATTATCTAATAAGCCTGTTGTTTCAGTATCTATAATTATCTTTTTCATAAGATTAGATCTCCTTTCATTTTTCTATGTAGTGTCATTGTCTTTGTAATTACATCCAGAGGATCAGCCAGATCAACGCCGTTGTCCTGTTCGTCATAATATTCTAATGCAGCGGACAGAGGTTGCCAGATAGAAAGAGGGTTGCCGTTTTTATCTGTCCAGCCCTTGTGTTTTCCGTAAACCATAGTGAAAACGGCTTGCAGATCCAGAATGTTTATATTCTCCCAATTCCAGAATTTCCAGATCATATGTCGGAGCAGATCTCCGTCATAGGTTATAAATTCGACATTTCTCGACAACAAACGGCGAATATATAAATAGCTATCGGCGGTAAAGCCAGCATCCAGAAGTATCTCACCATAAAGATCCATGACGATGATCCTTTCGGCTTTTTGGGTGTTTTCGGTGTATTCTTTGTTTAAGTGATCGGGTTGTACAATCACATATAATTTTTTGTAGATTAAGTTTCTCCTTTCATTGTTTTTTTCTTTTGTTCCAGCCTTTTTCTTTTCCATGTCCCCATTGCGGCTACTGGACAGACAATAAATTGTCCGTCCCTCCGCCTCAATGGGGACATTAGACAGCCTAAAGACGAAAAAATTATAAAGGCTAACGCCTTTGTGGGTAGCAATACCAACATTAGAACAGCCTTTCGGCTAAATAGATCAGTCGCTATCCCTTGCTACAAGGGGCTTTATCTGATCAAGCGTATTTTTGGTGTTGGAATAATAAAATACGCTAAAGAAAAATGTCTTGAATGTGCCTTGGATGTTATATGTCGAAGAATGTCAAAATCTGTCTTTCGTTGTAGGAGCACGAATTGAATACGCAAACAACTCTAATACCTTTTCACGGGTATACTCCTACACCAAAAACGGATTTTCCATCCTAGAAAGAAATAGAACAATCAATCATGTTGATATGTTCACTTGATTGTGACGGCATGAAGCCATAGACACTTGTTAAATCTATACTTTAGATCCCTATGGGGGATAGAATACTTCCATTGTTTTTCTGTTACCTAAACAAAGAAAAAGGCGAACACTTTATAAACTCTTTACTTTGGATTTCGTGAAAACGAAAATCAATATACTTTCTACCTATATTTTACCATTTTTAGGCAGGCAGAAGCAATAGATCGGCGCAGCAGCGGTTTTATATGCCAGCCAGATTAAGAAGATCGGGTATATCCCCGAATAGATCATCGTCCTTTTTTGCTATTTCAGCAGCAGGCGCAGGATCTTCCATTACATGAGGTCTTTTATCCAGAATTAGAACATTATTCTTGTTGGCGAAATTTTGCATAGTTTCCAAAAGATCAATTTCAATACAATCTTGATCTTTTCTTTTTCTTAACTCGTCCATTATAGGGACAGCTAGATTGGGTATTGTGCGAACGAGTTCATATTGCATTACCGCAGGATCAGCATTGAAACGATATTCTTTTATCTTTTCATAATCAGCATAATAATATGTTTTGAATCTTCTATAAAATTGTTTCTTGTTTTCGTTTTCCGATCCAGCCATTTTCTTCACGAGTTGAAATGGCTCTTGGGTTGTTGTGATTATTAGTAATTTGCAGTACATAGTCTTATTTCTAAAACGGCTTTTGACAGGTGTGGAAGTATCATTGTCAGCCATATTCAAAAAATCTTTCCATCCAAAAGTTTCAAACGAAACATCGTCAATACAGATGCCTAATTGTCCTCTATAATTTTGTAATGGATCGTGGCTATTACAGATCAAATATGAGGGAGTATATTGCTCCAAAATCATTTTTGCGAGAGCTGTTTTACAAGCCCTAGTTTTACCAGCGATATAAATACATTGCATATTTCGTTCGTTGTTCATTTCTAAACGGGCTTCTTGGCGTTCAAAGCCTAATTTAATTGCTCTGTTGTAGTTTTGCCAATCCTCTGGCTCTATCACATCATGTACATTGAGAGGGTTTATTGTACCATCTTCTATCATATTGACAATTTCCATTTTTCTTTGATAGGAAGCCTTCTTTTTCTTTTCACGCTTGAATGATTCTTGTTTTAATTCAACGAGTTTTGCATAGTCGAATCCAGGACTACATTTTGCTTCAAGCACAGAATATTGATATTTCTCTGGAGCATTGGCGTGAGTAGCATATAAGCAGCCATCATCAAAATTTCTTTTTTTCATTTTCATTACGAAATTAGCAGGAACGCCAAACCATTTTGCAACATCCGCAAATGTTCTAGTGTATTTTAGCTTTATATAGATATGCCAATGGGGCTTTTTGAGTTCGCCAGCTTTACCCTTACCCTCTTTTTCATCTTCTTCGGTGTAGGTATCTTTGTCATGTAAACAGTATACATATAAAATTATTTGCTTGCTTTCCCAACGACTTTTTAGAATTTGGACTAAGGTTTCTTCGGGTAAATAATCTAATTGAGTAAGTATTTCAAAATTTGTTGGCTTTGCGCCGTTATGTTCATTCATAATATAAAACTCCTTTCTATATTTTGGGCAACAAAAAAGGCGTTTCTTTTCAGAAACACCACCAAAAATACAACTAGAAGTCTTGACTATGATCCTATTGCTATTATAAAATAAGTATAGATAGTTATATAAATGATGATTGTTCCATAAGCATTGTCCTTTCAGCCTTAACTTGCAGCGTTAAGGCTATTTTTATTGTCCTATCTATATTATACACAGAAAATTTTAATTATACAACAAACGAGGATACAAAATCGCCGTTCGCAAGCATCCCCTGTGGTGTAAATTCCCAAATTCCCAAATGGTTGATATGTTCCGTTTGGGAATTTATTGCGGTTTTTGGGGTTGATTTCTGGGATCAGTTCCCAAATCTCCAGCGATTTTAGACAAGCCCAAATCGCTGGCGTGCGTAGGTTATATATTCTATACATATATTTTGTGTATTGTTTGATTTATTCCCAAATTCCTTTCCCAAATGTCGATAATTAAACTTTAATACAGTATAGAAAAAGGTTCGAGGATATGTTATAATCATTTCGGCATCGAAGTGTGTCAAGATGACAGTATTACAGGAGGTCTGTTTGATATATGGCTGAAAACAAAAAGAATGATAGTATAGCTATGACAAAATGCTGCTTTTGCGGAGGAAAGCTGCCTGTGATAGACGGGAGCAGCCCTTATCCCCTCCGAGAAGATACTACTGCAAGCGGAAAAGATAATCTCTGTTGTAGTATTTGTTCTCAAAATATCGTTAGCCCGCTCCGTATGGCTATTAGTGTGTTGGATGAAGATGCCCGTAATCAGACACTTGCTAATTTAAGAAAAGCGCCCTACAAGAAGTTACTTGAATTAGGATTGTCGATCAAAAAGCGCATGAAGAAATAAATATAACCGCCCTAGAAATAGGGCGGTTTTTTCACACAGTTTAACACAGTTTTTTCTTACACAGTTTTTAGAAACACAGATAAACAAAACTGTGTTTCGGACACAGCCACTAACAAAAAGAAAGGGATCGGTATATTTCAACCGACCCCATAAAGTTCTAAAAACCCTTGTGTTTACTGGCTTTTTCTTACTTGAAATATCTCTTGAGGAAGCCTTCCAATGCTCTACCATGTCGGGCTTCGTCGCGAGCCATCTCATGGACAGTGTCGTGGATGGCGTCCAGACCGTTCTTCTTGGCGCAGGAGGCCAGGTCGAACTTGCCCTGGGTGGCGCCGAACTCGCAGTCCACACGCCAGGCCAGGTTGGCCTTGGTGGAAGCCTTCATATTGGGCTCCAGAACTTCGCCCAGGAGCTCTGCGAACTTGGCGGCGTGCTCGGCCTCTTCGTAGGCAGCCTTTTCCCAGTACAGGCCGATCTCAGGATAGCCTTCCCGGTGTGCGATGCGGGCCATGCACAGGTACATACCCACTTCGGAGCACTCGCCGTTAAAGTTGGCGAAGAGCTGCTCCTTGATGTATTCCTTGTCTTCGGGGGAGATATCGGGGTTGTTGGCTACGGTCCTATTGTAGATACCGTATTCATGCTCGGCAGCCAGCTTGCCTTCTTCCATGACTTTGAACTTGGAGCCGGGGACCTTGCAGGTGGGGCAGACGAAGCCTTCGGGGATCTCGCCTTCGTGGACATAACCGCAAACGGGGCATACATACTTTTTCATCATGTGTTCCTCCAAGTAATTTTATTTTCTTAAAATTAAGAATGATTCTTATTTATGGCTTAAGTATAGCATAAGAATTTATGCTTGTCAATAGGAATTATTCCTGTTTTCCAAAATTTTTAACTATTGATCACTTGCGCCTCTCTGGCAGCGCATTGGCTGCAAATACCGGTAAACTGGAGCTGATAGGAGTCGATCTGCCCACCGGCTGCGGCATCCCGCAGGACAGAGGCGGGGAGGGTGACCTGTTCCAGATCCAGCACCTGTCCGCAGCAGGAGCAGACAAAGTGGGTATGGGGCTGGGTGTTGTGATCGAACCGTTCCAGACCTTTGACCACGCCAATGGACTGGATCACACCTTCTTCTTTAAACATACCGATGTTCCGGTACACGGTGCCCAGACTCAGATCGGGGAAATCCGGCTTGAGCTGCTGATAGACCCACTCGGCGGTGGGATGGCTTTTGGTACTGCGGATGCAGTTTAAAATGGCGTCCCGCTTGCGGGAGTGTTTTCGGATACGTTCCATATGGCACCTCCTTAATCAATAATAATTACTATTATGTTTATTATATTAGCACAGGATGCAGGAAATGTAAAGGGGGTAGAAAAAATAAAAAATGTACGCTGTGCAGAGACAAAATCCGCTCATGGCGGAAAAACCGAAAAATGCCGATAACTGGGGGAAATATTTCAATAAAATCAGCGGTTTTCGGATAATTTTGTTTGCAATATGGAAAAAATGTGCTATATTATGATATTGGAAAGAAAGTACGATCAAATACAAATGTTCTTCAAAACATTGTGTTTTGAAAATTGGAAAGGGGTAACAATTACATGGCAAAAAAGTACGTCTATCTGTTTTCTGAGGGCAACGGCTCCATGCGTGAGCTGTTGGGCGGCAAGGGTGCCAACCTGGCAGAAATGACCAAGATCGGTCTGCCTGTTCCTCAGGGTTTCACCATTACCACCGAAGCCTGCACCCAGTACTATGAAGACGGCAAGAAGATCAATGATGAGATCCAGAGCCAGATCATGGAGTACATCGTCAAGATGGAAGAGATCACCGGCAAGAAGTTCGGCGATCTGGAGAATCCTCTGCTGGTCTCTGTCCGTTCCGGCGCCCGCGCCTCCATGCCCGGCATGATGGATACCATCCTGAACCTGGGTCTGAACGAAGAGGTCGTGGAAGTTATGGCCAAGAAGTCCGGCAATCCCCGCTGGGCTTATGACTGCTATCGCCGCTTCATCCAGATGTATTCCGACGTCGTCATGGAAGTGGGCAAGAAGTACTTTGAAGAGCTCATCGACAAGATGAAGGAAGCCAAGGGCGTGCAGCAGGACGTGGATCTGACTGCCGATGACCTGAAGGAGCTGGCTGAGCAGTTCAAGGCTGAGTACAAGGCCAAGATCGGCGCAGACTTCCCCACCGACCCCAAGGAGCAGCTCATGGGCGCAGTCAAAGCTGTTTTCCGCTCCTGGGATAACCCCCGCGCAAACGTCTACCGCCGCGA